>CAZTXC010000038.1:0-8497 GCA_964617855.1 uncultured Candidatus Saccharibacteria bacterium
AACATTTCTGCTAAAGGCACAAAGGCATCAATAACCTTTACTCCACTACGTTCGCTCATTTCTTCAATGCGACCGCGCTTTGAGTTAAGGTCGCCGATTACATCACCCATGAACTCTTCTGGTGTTACGACTTCTACTTTCATGATTGGCTCAAGCAACACAGGGCTGGCTTTCTTGACGCCATCTTGGGTAGCCATTGAACCAGCAATCTTGAAAGCCATTTCACTCGAGTCGACATCGTGGTAGCTACCGTCGTAGAGCTCAGCTTTGATGTCAACAACTGGATAGCCAGCAATGACACCGTTAGCCATAGCTTCCTTGATACCCTCTTCGACAGGCTTGATGTATTCGTTCGGCACGACTCCACCCTTAATGGAGTTGATGAATTCCAGGCCCTTGCCTGATTCATTCTGGCTAAGACGGAGCCAAACATGACCGTACTGACCGCGACCACCAGATTGGCGAACAAACTTACCTTCAACCTCGACAGCATCCTTGCGGATAGTCTCACGGTAGGCAACCTGTGGCTGGCCAATGTTAGCTTCGACTGAGAATTCGCGCTTCATTCGATCGACAATGATCTCGAGGTGAAGCTCACCCATACCACTGATGATGGTCTGACCAGTTTCCTCGTCAGATTTGATGCGGAAGGTTGGGTCTTCTTCGGCCAATCGCTGCAAGGCGACGCTCATCTTCTCTTGATCAGCTTTAGAGTTCGGCTCTATCGCGATGGATACTGGTGGATCAGGGAAGGTAATTGATTCGAGCACGATCGTCTGGTTTAGGTCACAGAGGGTGTTGCCGGTAGTTGTAGCTTTAAGGCCAACAATAGCGGCGATATCACCAGCTTCGATTTCGGTGACGTCCTCTCGGTCGTTGGCTTGCATACGGACAATACGCCCGACGCGCTCTTTTTCGCCGGTTGAACTGTTGAGAATGTAGCTACCAGAGGTCAGCTTACCCGAGTACACGCGGAAAAAGCAGAGCTTACCAACAAAGGGATCGGTTGCGATTTTGAAGGCTAGTGCCGTGAATGGTTCGGCGGCATCGGGTTTGCGCTCCAGTTCGTCCCCAGATTTAGGGTGTGTTCCCCATACGCTGCCGCGGTCTAGCGGGCTTGGGAGTAGTTCTACCATAGCGTCGAGGACTTTTTCGACAATCACTCCACGCCCATCGCCACCAGTGACAGCAAAGAACTGCCCCGTGAGGACCGACTTACGGATAGCGGATTTAATTTCCTCTGGTGTTAATGAGTCTTCACCATCGTCGAGGAACTTCATCATAATGTCGTCGTCGGCTTCAACGGCGGCTTCGATGAGCAGGCTGCGGTAGTGCTTGGCCTTTTCGAGCATGTCTTCAGGAATCTCACCTTCGATCAGCTCTTTGTCGGTGAACTCTTTGTAGGTGTACGACTTCATGTTGATGAGGTCAACAACACCGTTGATTTCTTGTTCAAAACCGATTGGTAGGTGGATTGGGAAAGCTTTGCGGCTCAGGCGCGCGTGGATAGAATCAAGAGATTTATAGAAGTCGCCACCAGTTTGGTTGATCTTGTTAATGAAGCAGACACGTGGCACACCGTACTTGTCAGCTTGACGCCAGACAGTTTCGGATTGTGATTCCACACCCATTTTGCCGTCAAAGACGGTAACGGCACCATCAAGCACGCGTAAGCTGCGCTCTACCTCAACGGTAAAGTCGATGTGGCCCGGCGTGTCGATGATGTTGATCTGATGACCCTTCCAGTAGCTCGTGACGGCAGCAGAAGTGATGGTGATGCCGCGTTCGCGCTCTTGAGCCATCCAGTCGGTGGTGGTTTCACCTTCGTGCACAGCACCAATTTTGTGCTTTAACCCCGTGCGGTACAGAATACCTTCAGTTGTAGTGGTCTTACCGGCATCAATGTGCGCGATAATGCCGACGTTACGAATTTTGTCTAGTGGGGTTTTGGTTGCTGCCATTAGTCTTCCTTAATTGCGTTAATTACTACTTCTACTTCGGGGCCAAAGTTCATTGGAGTCTGATCATATTCATTTGCAAATCGCATCAGTGCGCAGGCTCTACTGCAGGCTTCGCCAATTGCAGCGAGGGTATTTGTGCCAATAAAACGTGCGGCCGTTTCTCCTTTGGCAGCAGATAGTTCAGCAAACGTCGAATGGAGTATCGCATCTGAGGCATCAAAGCTTTCTACTGCGCAGCGAGTATAAAGGTCGCCAACTGCTTGTTTAGCAGCGCACTGTGGGTCGCAATCGACGGCGATGAGGGTCTTCATGCCTGAACTAGCCTCGAGCGAAGTGTGCGAAGGCCCGGTTGGCCTCGGCCATCTTATGGGTGTCTTCTTTTTTCTTCACTGCTGCACCGGTGCTGTTGTAGGCATCCATGATCTCAGCGCTGAGGCGACGATCGTATGGCATGCCTGAACGAGCACGTGCTGCTGCAACAAACCACATGAGCGTTAGGTGTTGCTGACGGTGACCACGAACTTCAAAAGGGATCTGGTAGTTAGCGCCACCAACACGACGAGACTTAACTTCCATAGCTGGGGTTGCATTCTTAAGTGCAATCTCTAGAACTTGGAGCGGGTCATCCTGTTTTAGCTTTTTAGCGGCATCTTCCATGGCGCTGTACACCAAGCGTTCTGCCAACTGCTTCTTGCCGTCAAGCATTGAACGGTTAATCAGCTTCTGGACAATGACAGAATTGTACTTGCGGTCTGGCATTGGATCTTTTTGCAGGGATTTGGTCTTCTTACGGGGCATTACTTGCTCGCTTTCTTGGCGCCGTATTTACTACGGCCCTTCTTACGGTCGTTAACACCCTGAAGGTCGAGTGCTCCGCGTACGATGTGGTAGCGAACACCCGGCAAATCAGGCACACGCCCGCCGCGCACAAGCACGACGGCGTGTTCCTGTAGGTTGTGACCTTCTCCGCCAATGTAGGCCCAGGCTTCTTCGCCATTCGTAAAGCGCACACGGGCAACTTTACGCAAGGCAGAGTTAGGCTTTCGTGGAGTTTTAGTTGTTACCTTAACGCAAACGCCGCGCTTGAATGGTGCAGGTTTTTCGTAGGTGCGAACTTTAAGGTTGTTGCGAACCTTTAACAGGGCTGGCGACTTTGATTTCGCCTGGGTTCGGGTTCGTGGTTTTCGAATGAGTTGGTTGATCGTTGGCATATGACGCTCTATTCTATTCGTTTTCCACAGTTTCGTCAACAGGGGTGAGGTCTCGGCGGCCCGTTCCGACCGGAATTTTACGTCCCAGGATGACGTTTTCCTTAAGGCCGTAGAGTACGTCTTGCTTGCCGCTTGTTGCTGCATTAATGAGCACGCGGGTAGTGTCTTGGAAGGATGCGGCGCTCAAGAATGAGTCTGACCAGGTCGAGACTTTAGTGATACCCAACAGTAGTTGGTTAAAGGCTGCAAGCTCCTTGTTCTTAGCTGCTAGCGCCATGTTGGCTTCGATGACAGCTGCCTTACTGACAACGTCACCAGTGACAAAGTCTGAGTCGCCAGAGTCTTCAATTTGAACTTTGCTAAACATTTGACGAACCACAATCTCGACGTGTTTGTCGGCGATTGTTTCACCCTGGGCTGCAAAGATACGGAGCACTTCACTTAGTATGTAGCGCTGTGTTGACTCGACGCCCTTTAAGCGCAGCAAGTCGTGTGGGTTGATAGAACCGCTGGTGAGGCGATCTCCAACTTCAACCTGATCACCGTCCTTGACGAGGAGTTGCTTAAAGCCAGGTATCTCGTACTTGATGGTGGCGTGTTCCTTAGGCGTGATGACGATCTTCGTCTTGCCCTTTGTCTCGGCCTTGCCGGCAATTGGGGCTACGAGTGGTTCTTTGCCATCTTCATTGGTTGCTAGAACGTCGCCAATGGCAACTTCGGCACCAGACTTAAAGGCTACGGTGCGACCTTCGAGTTTGAACTCAATTGCAGCATCGCCGTCGGCAGCCAGTTGGACTACGTAGTGACTGCCTTCTTCCCAAACACTGGCTGTGCCGGAGATGTCGGCCAAGAAGGCTTGACCCTTTGGAGCACGGGCTTCGAAAAGCTCCTCAACACGAGGCAAACCTTGTGAGATGTCGTCACCGGCTGCTCCACCAGCGTGGAAGACGTCCAGTGTTAACTGCGTACCTGGCTCACCAATCGATTGAGCGGCAATTACCCCAACTGGAGTAAATGGATCTACCAAATTACCAGTTGCTAGGTCGACTCCGTACGAGTCACGGCTGACACCACGAAGGTTGCTGCATGTGAGCACGCTCTTGATGAAGACCGATGGAATTGACTCGTCTTCGGCAATTTTGGCGGCAGCTTCTCGGCTTATCAGTTCTCCTGCTTTGGCAACACCCTTAACTGGCTGAGCAAGTACACGGCCAGCAATTCGTTGTGCGAAGTCGAGGCTGATTGCTTCGGTCTCCTCTTTGGTAATTTCCAATCCAGGGTCTTCGGAATCTTCATCTGTTGTAAACACATCTTGCGACACGTCTACCAAACGACGAGTAAGGTACCCGGAGTCGGCCGTACGTAGGGCGGTCGAAATCATACCCTTACGTGAACCTCGGGTTGAGGTGAAGTATTCCAGTGGGCTTAAGCCATCCTTATAGTTGCTGCGAATTGGTAGCTCAATTTCACGACCAGTTACATCAGCGATGACACCAAGCCAGCCGGTCATTTGTGCGACCTGACCGATGTTTCCACGGGCACCAGACAGTACGGTTACTGAGGTGCTGGTATCTTCTTGTTCAAATTGAGCACCCAGTGCTTCGAGAACTTTTTTATCGATGTCTCTCCATGCATCGACGGTTAGGCGGTAGCGTTCATCGTTTGTGATGAAGCCTTGCTCGTATTGCTCAGAAATCTTTGTTGCGCGCTCTTCGCCTTCACCGATAATGGTGGACAGGCTTTCGAGGTCAACGTAATCGTCAGTGCTCGTGCTAAGGCCGGAAACGGTTGCGTACTGGAAGCCGAGATCCTTCAGATCGTCAGCGATCAATGCAGTGACTTCTTGGCCAAATTGATCGTAGATTTCAGCCATGACTCGGCCAAGCTTCTTCTTGGTCATTGGAACGTTTTGGTAGGCGAACTTTTCAGGCAGGATTTCGTTGAACAATGCTCGCCCAATAGTTGTTTCGCGTACCTCGCCCTTAATCGGTAGCTTGACGGGTGTCTGCAACATGATGACGCCTGCATCGAATGCCATGAGGGCCTCGTTAAGGCTTGAGTAGTTAAGTGGCGTATCAAGTTGTGCATCTCGTTTTGCGTAGGTCATGAAGTAACAACCTAAAACGATATCTTGCTCAATGTGCAGCACGGGTGAGCCATCGGCTGGCTTGAGCAGGTTCTTGTTCGCAGCCATTATCAAGCGTGCTTCTTCTTGAGCTGCTGATGATAGTGGCAAGTGCACAGCCATCTGGTCGCCATCGAAGTCGGCATTGAATCCCCTACACACTAGTGGATGTAGCTGAATAGCCTTTCCTTCGATGAGCTTTGGCATGAAGGCTTGGATACCGAGTCGGTGAAGCGTCGGTGCACGGTTTAGGAGCACGTATTTACCCTGAATTACTTCATCAAGCGAATCCCAGACAGCGGCTTCGCCAGCTTCGATCATGCGGGTAGCAGAACGGATGTTGTGCGCGTACTCTTTGTCGATGAGACTACCAATAACGAACGGCTTAAAGAGTTCAAGGGCCATCATCTTAGGTAGTCCACACTCGGTAATCTTCAGTTCGGGACCTGACACGATGACCGATCGACCAGAGTAGTCAACACGCTTACCAAGCAAGTTCTGGCGGAAACGACCCTGCTTACCCTTGAGCATGTCACTCAAAGACTTCAAGCGGCGGCGTTGGCCGGTAGCTGATACGGCGCGACCTGAACGGGCGTTGTTGTTGTCTACCAAAGCGTCAACGGCTTCTTGCAGCATGCGTTGCTCGTTGCGACGGATAACTTCCGGCGCGTTGAGCTCGATCAGCTTCTTGAGGCGGTTGTTGCGGTTGATGACACGGCGGTAGAGGTCGTTGAGGTCTGAAGTCGCAAAACGGCCACCGGTCAACTGTACCATAGGACGCAGGTCTGGCGGGATAACCGGCAATACGCTGACGCACATGCTGCTGGGGCGGATACCGGCACGGTCCATGCTTTCCAGCAAACGCAGGCGCTTCATCAGTTTCTTTTTGCGCTGACCCTTGGCTTGCTCGGTTTCTTCGGACAGGTCGGTGATGAGCTTGGTCATGTCGACTTCTTCGAGTAAGTCTTTAATGGCTGAACCGCCCATGCCTACCTTAATAATGTCGCGTAGGTTTTCATCCAAAGCGCGATAATCGGTTTCGGTCAACAAGCGGTACTTTTCTAGGCCGTCAACCTGAGCTTTGAACTGTTCAAACTCAGTGGTTACTTCTTCGAGTTCCTTGGTTTGCATTTGCGCCAAAGCTTTGTGGTTGGCGTCTTCTTTTTGCGATTCAGCTTCATAGCGAGCCTTGATAGCGGTCTTGGCAGCGGCAAATTCAGCTTCTTTGTCGGCAAACAGTTGGTCGCGCTTTTCGGCATCGACGTCTTTGATGACGTAGCTGGCAAAATAGGTGACGCGCTCCAAGTTTTTGACGGTCATGCCCAAAACTAAGCCGATAGCTGATGGGGTACCGCGCAAGAACCAGATATGCGCGACTGGTGTTGCCAGGCTAATGTGGCCCATGCGTTCGCGGCGGACAATGCTGCGGGTTACGATTTCACCGTTTTTATCAACGGCGGCTTCGCGTGAGCGCACGCCTTTGTATTTGGCGTCATGCGGGTTGATGTCTTTGACTGGACCAAAGATCCGTTCGCAGAACAAACCGTCACGCTCTGGTTTTTGGGTTCGATAGTTAATGGTCTCTGGCTTGGTAACCTCGCCGTACGACCAATCTAAGATGTCATCAGGACTTGCCACCGACAAACGGACGGCGTCGAAGTCTGCAATGTTAGTTCCGTGAGAGTAACGGCGCATCTATTTGTCCTCCTCTTCATCTTCGTTGCTAAAGGATGCTGTGGTGTCGTCGGCCAGCGAGACTGCGCTGCCCGCCAAGTCTTCCATCAACATAAATTCATTGGCGACGGCGTCTTCAGTGACGTCGACTTCGGTAATCTGCTCTTCCGGGACTGCGATCTCGGCGGTTTCGGCAGCTTCTTCTTTGATGCTAACCTCTAGGATATCTTCGGCGTCAACTTGGGCACCGCGTTCGTCGACCAAATCGACTTTCAGGCCAAGGCCTTGCAATTCTTTGACCAAGACGTTGAATGATTCTGGTACTTTAGGACCGGTAATTTCGGTACCCTTGATGATAGATTCATATGCCTTGGAACGGCCAAAGACGTCGTCTGACTTGAGTGTCAGCATTTCTTGGAGCATGTTGGCGGCACCGTAAGCTTCGAGTGCCCACACTTCCATTTCTCCAAAGCGCTGACCACCGTTTTGGGCCTTACCACCGAGCGGCTGCTGCGTAACCATGGTGTACGGACCGGTTGAGCGGGCGTGGATCTTGTCCATGACCATGTGGTTGAGCTTAATCATGTACATGTTACCAACGGTCGTGCGCTCCAGGAAGGCTTCACCGGTGCGGCCGTCAAACAATTGCTGTTTGCCGTCTGCCGGCAGACCGGCTTCGGTAAGCAGGTCTTGGATTTTGCTGATTGGCACACCGTTAAATGATGGCGAGGCGACCTTAAAGCCAAGGGCGCGGGCTGCCATACCAAGGTGCGTCTCAAACAACTGACCGATGTTCATACGGGATGGCACACCGAGCGGGTTCAAAATGATGTCGATTGGCTGACCATCAGCGGTAAATGGCATGTCTTCGACCGGCAATATCCGAGCGATAACACCCTTGTTACCGTGGCGGCCACCCAGTTTGTCGCCAACGGCGATCTTGCGCATCTGGGCCACAAAGACCTGGATTTGCATGATAACGCCAGCTTTGAGCTCATGACCGGAGGCACGGGAGAAGACTTTAACGCCTACAACCTTACCGTGCTTACCGTTGCTCATACGCTGTGAGGTGTCGCGGACTTCCTTGGCTTTTTCACCGAAGATGGCGCGCAGCAGTCGTTCTTCTGAGCTTAGTTCCTGCTCACCCTTTGGCGTAATCTTACCAACCAAGATGTCACCAGGATGAACTTCGGCACCGATACGGACAATTCCGTCTTCGTCGAGGTGGCGGAGGGCTTCCTCACTTACGTTAGGAATATCCTGAGTCACGATTTCTGGACCGAGCTTAGTCTCGCGAACTTCTGTCATGAAGTCAACGATGTGGATGCTAGTTAGGGTGTCGTCTTCAACCAATCGACGGCTAAGGATGATGGCATCTTCGAAGTTATAGCCGTTCCAAGGCATGAAGGCGACGCGGAGGTCTTTACCAAGGGCTAGTTCACCATCGGCGACACTCATACCTTCAATCAGGACATCACCAGCCTTAACTTTGTCACCACTAGTAACGACAACTTTTTGGTTGATGC
>CAZTXC010000039.1:0-8448 GCA_964617855.1 uncultured Candidatus Saccharibacteria bacterium
CGGCAGACTGTAAATCTGCTGGCATTCGCCTTCGGGGGTTCGAATCCCTCCCCCAGCACCACGATGCAAAACTCAGATTATCTGAGTTTTTGTTTTTTTAGTGTGGTACCAAACCGCTGAAGCTTGCAATAGCTATCGCTAGCGTTGATAATCTGACGCAATAAAGGAGATCATTAATGAGCGAAGTGTTACGCAAAGCAGCGGTGGATCTTTATGGACAGTACAACAACGGCAACGGGGTAAAGCGCCCAAAAACAGCTCACGAAGCGCTCAAAGGTATTAACCGAAACAAATACGACGTTGCGATAGAGGGGATTGCCAAGGCCATCAGTGACGCTCATGCAGCCTCGGAAGATCTCGAAGGCTACGCTGCATTGCGTGTCGTTAGCGAAGCAGCGCGATCGGCGGTAGCAGCATCTGGTTTCAGTGATCGCCAAATAGCCGATATTGCACTCAGCGAGGTAAGCGCTGAATGGATCATCGAAGCAGCTCCTGGCGCTGATGAAATTACGCAAGTAGCGGGACTAGTGGTAAAAAGTCGCCCAGTCGCCCGAGAATTTCTGAAACTCTTTTGGTGGGACGACGCGCTGGACATCGATTGACAATAACCCTTATGGTTGCATATGGTTGTCATGTATTTAGAATAAGAGTATGGCCAATGAGTTTAACCCACCCGACATCAAAATATACGGCGAAGATGGAAAGTTGCAGTTTTCGGATGCGTACGGCCTAACCTGCGTCCAGATGGGTGCAGCACTAGGTAGTTTGCTGGAAGCCAGCCCATCGGCGCGACTAACTCGCGAAGATCTTGTCGGCTACCATTTTATGCAGTACGGTATGTTCGCCGACGTTATTAAGGATACGATCGAGATAATGGAGCAGGGACACACCTGGTCAGACTGGGACAAGGCGACGCAGCTTCGCGAAACACTCCCCCAAGTGATTGGCGAGACAACCACCGGTGCCGTTATGCAGAGAATTCGGGTAGGTCGCGTTCGTCACCTTAGTGCAATTCAGCTCAGTCCGGGCCGCAGTGCCGCCTTTGACGAGGTGGAGGAGAAGGACGAGAGGGATCAAGACGTGGTCAGCTGGTACCCGAAAGATGGCACCTCTCTCCAATACCTAGCTCGTTTTCACACACGAGTTGGTACGGCAACCATGAGCAGAATAATCGATGACATGAGCGTTGCGACAGACCTCATGGAAGTGGTGGATCACGAGGGCGATCGTCGTTACACTGTCATCGCTACATCCCTAGGCCATTCAGCGGCCAATGGCCTTAAGAGCGTTCACGTCGTCACAAATGGCTAAATTAATCATTCGGCACGGTCTCTCTCAGGCCAACAACCACGAGAATTTTGGCACTCCTGCTTTTGGTAATCCCCAAGCTCCACTTATGGAGCAGGGCCAGCAACAGGCCCGCGACATGGGTCAAATTTTGAGTGACTGGCACGGTATTGTTCTTGATGAATCTGTTGTCGCAGTATCAACGTTGCGGCGCACCTACGAGACCGCCAAATGCGCCGGTTTCGAACGAATGCGTTTTTATTCAGAACTCGACGAGGTTGATCACGGGCTAGACTACCCGGAGCTGCGGATTGCGCTTGAGACAGCAGCGCCACCACCGGCTGCGGTTACAGCCGCCCGCAAACTACTTGAAGACCCACCCAAAGAAGACATTTGGATAGCTCATGCGCTACTCATTGCGACGGTGTGCAGAGAACTTGGCGTCTACCAAGAGGAAAAATTCATTCCGCGTTTCTGCGAAATTCGCGAGTTACCTATTTAGTCGTGTAAGGCTTCGGGCACATTGCTGTCAGTTGATCGGCTGGTAAGCGCTGGTACTTTTTTTGGCAAGCAACGTAGGCCCTGTGTGTGCTGCGAAACTTATTTGGCAGCATAAATACTAGGCTTATTACGGCAGCCAGCAAACCTAAACCAATTTGAAAACCGAAAAAGATTTTTGATTGCTGTCTAGCTTTTGCCTTCTTCATAGTATTGAGCCTATAATACCTCTTATGCCCAAAGCTCGCAAAAAGACGCACAAAGTGACACGCCGCGAAAAACGCACTGTTGATTCACTCATGGGAATCGTGGCATTTGTTGGGCCATTGTCAGCTGCTCCGCAGGTTATCAACATTTTCATCAAGCAAGAAACCGAAGGGGTGTCGATTCTAACCTGGGTGTTATTTATGGTGTTAGCCGTGATTACTCTGGCATATGGCGTGGTTCACAAGTTACGGCCAATCATTATCTCCCAAACACTCTGGTTATGCATCGAGGCACTCATCATCACTGGCGTTGCTATGTATGGCTCAGGCACAAAAATCAACCTCAGCTACGACGTGCTACTCATCCTCAATAACATTGGCAAAACTGCCGCCTTTGCCAGCATGGGGTTTGGCGTATTCGGCTTATACTTTAGCTATATTGGTAATCGCAAAACTACTTCACGAGCAAGTAGGTAGGCAGTGGGTAGCGTTCAAAACTTTTAAGTAACTTGCGCCCGTGAATTAGGCGAGCCATGCACTCTGCTTCCCATTTGGCGCCATTCAGGGCGTTCTTTGGTTTTGGTTCGCGAGGCAAACCGCAAAAAGGGAAAATAAAGTCAACGTCCATCACCGACCAGCCATCGGTCAGCGGCACAATGCGCCCCAACTGTAACATTTTGGCATAGGCGAGCGAGTGCAAGTCCATCGATCGACGATGTAACTTCAAATTTACGCTGGTTTGTTCGGCTTTGCGATTAAGAAACGGCACATCAAAGCTGGCGATGTGTAGGCCGCCAATAACTTTCTCGTTGCGGCGAGAGAGCCACTGCTCAAACGATTTTATAAGGTCTTTGGTGGTTTGCTTGGCCGGGTCTTTAACATCATCAGCCGAGAAACCATTCACTTCTAACGCTGATTGTGACACCTTTTCACCTTTACGAATTCGACACTCACCATAAAAAGTATCGCGGGGTCGTGCAAAGTCGATCGCCCCAATTGATAGCAAACCATTCACTTCTGGGTCGAGCCCAGTAGTCTCTATATCCAAAATCACCATACCACCATCATAACTGGCTAGGGCCTTTTTGCGCTACTTACGCTTTTCTAACAGGGATGGAGCTGATATAATCACCGAGTTATAGGCCCCGATAGCTCAGTGGTAGAGCGCATCCATGGTAAGGATGAGGTCGTGAGTTCAATCCTCACTCGGGGCTCCAAGTAACTATTGAATAATTACTTTTAATCTGTTAAAGTAGAATGATTATGGCAAAAAAAGGCGGAAAATCAGTATTAGTAGGCTTGGTTAGCGAAGAGAGCGGCCACCGCACGTACTACACACGCAAGAATGGGCAAAATACGCCCGAGAAATTAAGTTTGCGAAAATACGACCCCGTGCTCCGCAAGCACGTCACCTACACCGAGACAAAAAAGAATCTCGGCCGCAACCAAGTCAAGTAGTAAATACAGTCATGCAGGGCGCGCTCTATTGACTTTTTACTCGTTTTAGTGTATATTATATGCGGATTTTACTCTTTGTAAGATCCGTTTTTTAACAAGCAGACCATCACACAACCGCACTAGGTGAGCGAGGCTGTTTCTGCCCAGGAACCCCCTCGCTCATCTAGTGCCAACTGGCTACTTCGGAACCGTTCCGTTGTTACAACCGGGTGAGAGAAGGGTCGACAGAAATGTCCACCACCAAGCAGAAGAAGCTCAGCGACGAGCACCTGGCCTCGTTGGACGTCGGCCGCAAGCAGAGGCGCATCATCATCGCGTACCTCACGGCGCTGAAGACCGACAAGCCCAAGCGCGGACGGAAGCGCTCCGCCCAGACGGTCAGCACCCAGCTGGCCGACGCCCAGGCCGACCTCGAGCTGGCGCTGAAGTCCGGCGACGTGATCAAGGAGGTCCTCTCCATCCAGCGCATCACCGACCTGGAGCGGGAGCTGTCCAAGCTCAGCGGCGACGACGCCAACGACCTGGGCCGGCTCACCGCCGAGTTCATCACGGTCGCCGCCGGCTACTCCCAGCGCAAGGGCATCGACCGCGCCACCTGGCGCAAGGCTGGTGTCCCCGCCAAGGTCCTGGACGACGCCGGCATCAAGTAGCACCCTCCCCAGCGCATCACCGCGTATGCAATAACAGGCAGACCGTTTGACACCATAACAAGTGGGTGCCTCGGCTCCTGTGTTTGCCCGGCTGGGTACTTGTTTTGTTGTGTTAGATTGGTCTGTTTGTTGTTGCTCCTTAGACGAATAGCTAAGCTGACGAGTCGTGCGACGACGAAAGCAACAAACCAGCCATCAATGCCAGCTACTACATGAGCCATCGTGGTAGAATGTGCTTATGGTACGCAGACGCAAGGCAATCAAAGTCGTCGTCTTTTTTTTATTGTCTGTGCTCCTTTCAATTGGACTCTTATCACTGCTCCCTGATAGTAAAAAACCAATTACACCGTTTTTGAGTCAACTCCACAACGATCCGGTGGTGCGTTTTAGACCCGAACAGCTCACCCTGCTCGAAACCACGGAACACGATGGCACCAAAGATCCGTTTGAACTTGTGCCAGAAAACGCGAACGTCTCGTATATACAAAACGTTTTTCAAACTAAACAGGGAACATCCTCGGACCAAGCTATTAGCATCTTCACTGAAAAAGCGTTGACGAACAATTGGAAGGAGCTGATTTGTGAAGCTGGCAACCGGCAATGCGAAGGCTCAAAGGGAGATCGTAAAATCTTTTACAAACTGATTGGTGACGAAGAAACGCAACTTCAAATCAGCCGGACGGAAGACACTACCGATTCAGTCACGGTGTACGCCTTCGCCGTAAACGTATTCGACGAATAGTATGGCCGATCAATCAAACAATGTAGATCGAAACATCCGTCTTATGTATGCGCTCAATTTTTGCATTGGTATGGTGTTTTGGTATGGCATCGAGAAAATTTTTATCACCAAAACACTCGGTTTAACTCCACGTGACATTTCGCTACTTGTCATGGTATACGCCTTTGTGCAGGTCATCTTTAATATTCCTTCTGGCGCACTTGCAGATAAATGGAGCCGAAAGAACACGCTAACACTTGCGCTCTGCATGTTCATGATCGCCAATGTCATTCTCGGCCTAAGCACCTCACTGGGGATGTACCTACTTGGGACATTCATTTGGGGAGCTTACCTGGTGTGTTTTACTGGTACCGAAGAGGCACTCATCTACGACAGTTTGTTGCAACTAGATCGAGAAAAAGATTACAAACGCATCTACGGGAGAGGGCAGGCTCTATTTATGTTTGGAATATTTATATCATCCGCGAGCAGCGGATTCATTGCAGCCCACCTGGGGATACGGGCTCCTTATTTTCTAACACTCATCAGCATAGGACTAGGTCTTGCTGTTACCACACTGCTGGTAGAGCCAACCGTACACAAACAAATCGTCGATCAAAAACTTGCCAAACACATGGCTGAAGCAGTTAAGCTGCTATCCAGCACGCAAGTCTTACGTCATATTGTACTTATCTGCCTGGCACTGTTCACGGTCCAAACATTGTTCTATGAATACGCTCAACTGTTCTACATTGCAGTCTTTGCAGGTAGCACCATCTACACCGGCATCGCTAACGGCGTGGGTGGCTTGGGGGTTGCCGTTGGCAACCTGCTCACCAAACAATTACGCTTTACTGGCTACGGGTTCCTTGCCATGGGCGTTCTACTTTTTGCAGCCATGAAGGCCTCACCCGCCTGGGTTCACTCAATCACGTTCCTCACCTTTACAATTGCATTTGGAGCTAGCCTAGCTAACATAAACGACCTTAAACAACGCCAAATACCATCACACATTCGGGCTACTGCCACTTCAGCTATCAACATGCTGTGTTATTTAATAATCGTGCCGTTGTCATACATATTTAGCTTGATTGCCGAGAAACGCAGTATCTTCGCAGCATACAAGGGATTGGCAGCTCTTTGCATTCTGTACTACGTTTTTTACATGTGGCGAGCAAGGGCTGTACTACGACAAACCTTTCCTGACGGCGATGTTGTGACCAGGCTCGAAAAACTGTAGGCTTATACATATGGGTAGCTTTATAGAAATCAACGACACGCTACAAATCACCACCGAGCAAGGGTTCCCAGCCGAGCTCGACTTCGAAACGCATAAAACAAAGCCCTTCACTGCTGCAGATTTTGCTGGGCGAGTGTTTACGTTTAAAGATAAGCCAAACATTCGCATATACAAGGCTCCGCCAGTCCGAAATTTTCTAGCGCATAATGTGGACGGTACCTGGCGGTACTGGGGCCATATTCATATGGTCGAGGTGACGGCCAACTATCAAACCAACACCACCAGTGGATCGTACACCATAACAAAGATATTCACACCCGAAGAAATGGCCAAAGCCAATTTCTACCTCGAAGCATAAAGACTTTACGAGCCTCAATCGCTTACGCTATTATTAAGAAAACGAGGGCCGGATGTTAAAAAAACGCAAAAACATGTATGCACAGCATCATCAGGTGTTTGATGCGAGTACCGAAAAGAAGCATCAGAGTAGCTATATCTGGGCAGAGCGCACAGCCAAAGTACTGGTTATGGTTGGTGTTTTTGGTATGGCAGCAAGTAGTTTTGCGGCGACACCGGAAGCAATTTCTGTTAACCAGTTCGACAAGACCAAGCCAGCTATAGCCCAAGCGAAGGGTTTTAACGAAAAAATTGAAGACAAAGTCCCTGACTACTCAAAAAAGAAGCTCTCTAAGGAGCAGCAGGTAAAGGATAACTCGGCCGATAAGCGCCAGATAGCGTCAGCAATTAAAGAACGACGTAAAGCTGTTGAAGCAGCCATGCAAATAAGTCCGGATAAAGTTTCAGAAGCAGCCTTGCCTAAAGATATTGTGGACAAATTACCGGAAGACTTGAAGACTGAGGTTGAGAAGCCTGCTGAGGTAAAGGGCGTTTGGGTACCCGGTGTTGCCGAGCTAGCCGATGGCAAGCACCGCGAAGTGGCCACAATGGAAGTCGACGACGGCTCAACCGTTTTTGTAAGCGGAAAGCAAATCCCACGCATCGGAAGCATGCGCCGCGTAAAAGTCAGCGGAGTTGAACTTGGCAATCGTATTGCAATAGATAGCTTTGAGGACGTTAAAGTCGTCCCTCTGGCTACCAGTAAAAAATCATCACCCATTAGCCTAGCGAGTAAAACCGGTGTCACCAATAAAGCGAACGCTGTCAACTTAGCGTCAACTGATGATTTTGGCTTGACGATGCGTCTGTTCGACAATAAAGACCTGACCAACGAGAAAACCACAATCATTGATCGAAACATTTACCATGAATGGGGGTCAGGAGGGCCTACGGGTGTTGACCCTGATACCTTTAGTGTTAGGTGGGAAGGGTTCATTCAAGTCCCGACTGATGGCGAGTGGCAATTTCATACCGTATCCGACGATGGTGTCAGGGTATGGATTGATGGCAAACTGATCATTAATAATTGGTCTGACCACCCTGTTACAACAGATACAAGCCCTAAGATCACCATGACGGCTAACTCCCACAGCACCATACGTGTTGAGTACTATGAGCAGTACTGGAATGCTGTCATGCAGCTTAAATGGACAGGGCCCGCAGGGTCAAACCGAGTAAATCAAACCATCCCAGCCTCTGCTTTTAGTCACGACACAACTACAGACGACCCAACCTATGTTACATGCGACTACTCAGATAACTTCTACTCAAATGACACCGCCGAAAACGACCCACTCAGTTGCTCTTATACAATGGATGGCAATCTTCTCGAAAACAACCCATACCCAACCACCGATGCGAACAACGCAAACAAGATTCTTGTAATTCCAGTTAGGCTGCAGGGCTCCGAAGTACCGTTTAATCCTTCAACTGTCAGCGACTACAAACCAGAGGACTTTAAACGCATTATCAATAATGGGGTGAGCACCTACTACGCAATGAATTCAAATAACTCACTCCACCTTAAAGCCGATGTCAGCGACTGGAAACAACTGGATATGAGAGCAAGTTGCGACAATAGGTACGACGACGAGGACTTGACGAGTGACTTGCGAAGAATGGTTAATGACCCCTCGGATCCAAACTACCTTAACGCCACTGGCTATCAGTACGTAAGTTACATGATTGCTGATGTAACATGTCGTAAAGATGTCGACAACGCTGTTGCATACGCAGCATATGGCGTTGCCTACCCAGGACGGCTTAATCCTTCATATTTCTTCCTGGATAATTTGGTGGCTGGTCAGTTGAATAATCCAAGTACGTGGCTCGTGGACTCGGTCGATGAAAAGATCTTGGAGGGTGTTATTATTCACGAGCTAGGACACTCTATGGGCCTGGAGCATGCACATAGTGGATGCGCTACCGCAGCCCAAGCAGCGTGCTCCGAAGAAGAAGCAGAATATGGGAATCCATATTCTCCTATGGGCA
>CAZTXC010000040.1:0-8429 GCA_964617855.1 uncultured Candidatus Saccharibacteria bacterium
TATCGAGAAGTTAGCCGAGTCGGCTGCCGGTGCTGTGGTGGTCGGGTCGATCACCATGCAGCCACGTCGGGCCAATTAGAAAACGGGCTCGGACTATTTGATACCCCTAAAAGTTTATAGACAATACTTACAGAATATATGATAAGATGTGTGTCCAATGAGAGATTTTGAAATACAAGGTGCCGTTTTTGACGTTGATGATACGTTGCTCGACAATGAGCCGGGTGTGCACGGGCTGCACGAGCGCTCGAGGCTGGCTGCCACCTACGAAGTTGGCAGACGCCACGACATCCCGGAGTTGCTGTCGTTGACGCCCGAAGAGAACTACGAGGCCTTCATGAGCGCCTCGGTTCACACCTTCGAGGCTTCAGTCTGGCAGATGCTCGTCATGAAAGGTTTGGTGGGCGAGGGGCCTATTGATCCATCGCATCAGTTACTGGTCGAAATCACAAAACGTAAAAACGAGCTCCACCAGATCACCCTTCAAGAATATGCTCAAGAGATCCCCGGTGCTTCGGAGTTTGTGCGCCGTCTCAGCAAAACTGTTGATGCCAGTAGGTTGGCCATTGCGAGCACTGGTATTCGCCCAGACATAGATGTCTTTTTGGCGAAAGTTGGGTTAACCGATATCTTTGAGCACCGTATTGTCAGCTTTGAATCAATCACGCATCCAAAACCCCACCCAGAGGGTTTCAATAAAGCTTTTGACCATCTTGGGTTACCGAATGATGCTAGGGGGCAAGTAATTGCTGTTGAGGATGACCCGCGCGGTATTATGGCCGCCCGAGCGGCAGGGCTATTTGTGTGCGGTATTACCACGCGCTACTCACGCGCTGATATGGTTGACTTGGAGATACCACCACATCTCGTTGTTGATAGCTACGAAGAATTAACCGAAACGCTTGCTGTCTAGCGAAACGATCGATTCGCGGTAAACACCATATCATTGCACGTAGTGCTACAATATATCTATGGAAGGACCTCGCTTTCGTCGGGATTACTTGCTGTCGCCGGAAACAGGTCTGACAGAAGCTGTCGCAGGCCCAATTTTACGGCGTCGTTGGCAGAACTATTCTGTCGATGGTCGGTATCACCATGGTCCTGGCCACCCAGCTTGGATGTTGCGGTACTACGATTTGCGACTTGGCGAGATTAAGAATCCTCGTGTGCTTGGTTGGTTTGCCCTGTTCCACGATGATTACATGGACTTTATGGCTAAGCCAGGTGAGAACGAGGAGATAAGTGCAATCAGCGCTGAATATGAACTTGAGGGACTACTGCCTGGAATTGAGCTTGACTTAATCGGTAACGCTATCCGAACTTCGGCCGATCACCCAATTATTACCGATGACCCAGACCTGGCTATTGGGATGGACAGTGACATGGCTATACTCGGTGCTCCAACACCCATCTTCGAGCAATATCGTCGAAATATTCGGCTTGAGTACCGCTTTGCCCCGGAGTCAGCATTTGTTGCGCGTACTATTGAATTTCTGGAGCCGATTGCTAATGGTAAGCAAATATTCTCGACTGACTATGGTCTAGAGGTACTACAGCCACAGGCGGTGACGAACGCCCAGCAAGAGGTGCAACGGCTACAAGCGGCCTAGGCAGCAGCTTTAGCGGTCTTTTTGGCCGGAGTTTTTTCTGGTGGGCCTGAGCTGGAAGCAACCTTGTTGAAGTTGTCTTGCACGATCAACATGTCAAAGATGTCGGGCACAGCAAGCAGGACGATCATGGTTAATGCAAAACTGAGCTTTTCTTCTGTCACACGATCAACGGCCTGGCTATAGCCCCAATACCAGATAGCCGTGATGGGGTAAAAGGAGGCACAAGCCAAGTAGAACAATAAGACCGACCAGACTGGCATCTGATCCTGGCACTCCACAGGCGCTTGCGTGGTTGATGCGCTACTTGTTGATGACAGAACACAGCCAGCGTCTTGTTGTCGTTTTGTTTCTTGAACAACAGCAAAAATCATGGCAACGAGCGAAAGTGCTACCAGTAAATACGGTACTAGCAGCACCCAGATGCGCATGATCTTTGCATCAGGCTTGGCGGCGAGCAATTCTTTACGTGTTTTTGCGAGCCAATACAGTCGATAAAAACCAAGCGTAAAAACGTACAGAAAAGCCATTTTGGGGAGACTTCGTTGCTTCATCTAGGCATCCTTGTTGCTATTGGGTGTGACATCTGTTGGCGGCGTCTCGGCAGCTGCAGGCGTCTCAGTAGCAGGGGGTGTTGGGTTGGTGGCAACTGGCGAACTAGCGGGGGTTTCTGCAGGTGCAGCTGCGGGAACGGCGCCCTCACCAAGCTTGTTGAAGCTGTCTTGAACGATTGCCTGGCCAATTGAGCCAAGGAAGAAAAAGAGCAGTAGCGTAACTACTGTGCTCATCTTGCCACCCGTAACGTTGTCGACTGCTTTGGCGTAAATGTATTGCCAATATACACCGATGACAATGGCGGCTATGTAACCCCCTATAGTCAATAGCATTGATATTAGTCTGAGTGCTGTTGAGTCGGTGCCAACACTTATTACGAGGCTCAAAAACGCAATACCGACTATGCTCACGGGTAAGAATAGCCACCAGATTGGCTTAATCTCGTTACCTCTTTCTTTGAGTTCATTACTTGTAGTTATAAGCCAGTACAGGCCGTATAGGCCGAAGGTTACTAATGGGAGTAACGCCACAGCTAGAGGGTTTCGTTGTTTCATCGAGATATCCTTAGAATTACTTATTCACTACTATACCAAAGCGTAACTTCTTTGAACAGCTTGTGTTTATAGAGACCAAGTTTGGCATACTGCAACTATGAAGCGACGGGGGTGGGGTCGACCAGTTTTAGCCGAACAGCTGACGGTGTTGAGTTTCGGGCTACTACTTGGGATAGGGCTGTGTCGTTGGAGTTGGCTGATATGGGCAGTGCTAAGTGTAGGTGTGTTGCTCGTTGTACGCTACCGCAATTGGCTGGTGCTGACCGGGTGTTTACTGTTTGGAGTAATAATTGGGGTGTGGCGCGGTCAGCAGGTATTAATGCCAATTCGGCAATCCAATGATCTGCTCGGCCAGTCGGTGACGATACAAGGGCAAGTTATAGATGACCCAGTCTATGTATCGGGCGGGCAGACCGAAGCCTACTTGCAGCGTGTCCGCTTGGTCGGCGGCCCCGTACTTCCCGGCAAAGTACGGGTGCGTGGATATACCCTCAGCCTCCAACGCGGCGACAGCATTATGGCTACTGGCAAACTAAAAGCTGGTTTTGGGGGCTATGTAGCCTCGATGTACTACGCCCAAATTGAAGTAATGTCACACGACCAAAGTTGGATGGGCTATGTGCGGCGACGATTTCAAGCTGGGCTCCTCAATAGCCTCCCTGAACCACACGGGTCCTTTGGCTTTGGCCTGCTTGTAGGCGCGCGCAGTGGCTTGCCTGCCAGTATGAACAACCAGTTAGCGGCTATTGGTCTCACGCACATTGTGGCAGTTTCCGGCTACAACCTAACGATCCTTGTGCAAGCTGCTCGGCGGGGTCTTAAGCGGTTCTCGCCACGGGTGAGTGCGGTTTCGGCCAGTCTATTAATCGCCAGCTTTTTGCTCATCACTGGCTTTAGTGCCAGCATTGTTCGGGCGTCAATCGTAGCAGGGCTGAGTTTAGCCGCCGGTTACTATGGGAGGACGGTTAAGCCTGCCACACTGTTGCTACTTTCGGCCAGCATAACTGCAGTTCTAAACCCGTTGTATCTGTGGGGTGACTTGGGGTGGTGGCTCTCGTTCTTGGCGTTTGCCGGCGTTTTGCTTCTGGCTCCGGTAGCAGCCAAGCGTAGTGGGCGCAATCTACGGACCTGGCAGTCGCTGCTGCTCGAAACGATGTGTGCCATTGCACTAACAACGCCGCTGATTCTGTTTGTATTTGGCCGTCTGAGCATGATTGCGCCGCTATCTAACGTACTTATATTGCCGTTCATACCCTTGGCAATGTTGGTGACAGCATTGGCTGGTGTAGCCGGCATGCTGCTTCCGGTCATGGCGGGGGTATTGGCTTTGCCGGGTCAGTGGCTGCTGGGGCTCATCATTGGTGCTATGCAGCAGTTGTCGGCAGTGCCTGGCGCTCAGCGTATGATGTCGATAGACCGCAATCAAATGGCGGCGTGCTACGCACTTTTGGCTCTGGCGTACTTTCTCTTGACTAGAAAACAGAGGTCGAATGATGATATAATAGGATTAACTGAACAGGAAATATAGATGTCTGGTCACTCTAAATGGTCCACTATCAAACGACAAAAAGAAGTCACCGATGCTAAACGTGGTGCAGTTTTTACCAAACTAGGTAATCAAATTGCCATAGCTGCCCGTAGTGGCACTGATCCGGAACTAAATTCGTCTTTGGCGATGGCCATCGAAAAAGCCAAGGCCGCAAACATGCCGACGAGTAACATCCAAAAAGCTATCCAGCGAGTGGCCGACAAGTCGAGTGCACAGCTCGAAGAAGTCGTGTACGAAGGCTACGGCCCGGCCGGAATTGCCGTCATGGTGGAATGCGCTACCGATAACAAAAACCGGACCTATCCTGAGGTTCGCTCAGCTTTCACGAAGCGCGGTGGCAGCATGGCGGAACCCGGAAGTGTGGCTTTTCAGTTTACTCGTAAAGGTGTTATTCACGTGGCAGCTTCGGGGGAGGACGCCCTGCTGACCATTCTGGATGCCGGGGCTGAAGATGCCGTCGAAGAAGACAGTGCCATAGTGGTGTACACCGCAATGACTGACCTGGCAAAAGTGCGAGAGGCTATTAAAACTGCAGGGTTAGATGTGTCGTCGGCTGAGTTGCAATATGTGCCAAATAACACCATCGAAATTACCGACAGCGAGTCGGCCCGTAAGGTATTCGGTTTGATGGATGCGCTGGACGAGCTTGATGACGTGGTTAATGTGGCTAGTAACTTTGAGCTAGCCGAAGGAGTTGACATTGCCTGAGTCTGGCCCATACGATGTGGTGCTGCTGCCGGAGCAACGAGTCTTTGATTTAGCAATTGAAACCAGTGCTCAATTGGACGACCCTAAGGAATTCACACTTGGCGATACTGTTACCCTGCCGCACGTCACGGTTTATATGTTACAGATTCACCGCCAACGACTTCATGATGTAACCGCTGCGCTGCATAAAATCACAAGCAATAACCCAGCCATCCACGGAAATGCCAGGCGGCTATACATTGATCGCTCTGGCTATGTTGATGTCGAGTACGATGTCACTGAAGATTTCCTTGGCATGCAAGAGCTGGTTGTTGAGGCGCTGAACCCACTGCGTGATGGCATGCGGAGTAAAGATCGAGCCCGTATGGCAGAGGCTACAGGTGTGATGCGCCATAATTATGAAACCTATGGCTGGAAATCAATCGGTGAACTATATCGTCCACATTTAACACTTACAAAGTATGCCGAAGAACCGGACCTGCCGCCACTCGACGTTAAGGACTTTAGCTGTGTATTCCCTGCCCTTGGTTTGGTAGCAATGGGCAATCATGGCACGGCAGCTCAATTGATTGAACGCTTCGAGTTTCGAGGTTGAGCGTGCGAATTTTGGGCATCGATCCGGGCACTGGCATCCTGGGTTTTGGGGTGATAGATGTTGATGGGCCAAACATCAAAATGGTCGACGCTGGCGTTATTCGCACACACAAGGATGACAGCGACGAAGCGCGTTTGTTAGAAATTTACGAGTGCTTGCAAGAGATTATTACGCTTAACAAACCCGACGTCATGTCGGTGGAGCGCCTGTTTTTTGGCCGCAACGTTACTACCGTTATGACGGTCAGCCAGGCCAGGGGAATAGTATTGCTGGTGGCAGCGCAGGACAAAATCCCGGTTCATGAATACACACCGATGCAGATAAAAATGGCCCTCACCGGCTACGGCAAGGCGGATAAAAAGCAGATTCAAGAAATGGTTCGGGCAACACTCAAACTGAAAGATATTCCAAAGCCCGATGATGCAGCTGACGCTTTGGCGGCAGCCATCACCCATAGCCAGAATCAGGGTACAATACATACATGATTGCTACTTTGCAGGGTGAAGTGAGTGAGAAACTCGGCACAAGCCTTGTTGTTGATGTTGGCGGAGTGGGTTACGAGCTGTCGGTGACAAGCCACGATTTTGGTACCGCCAGCGGCAAACAAAAGTTCTATGTGTACGAGCATATTAGAGAGCAGGCGCATGACCTGTATGGATTCTTAGATATCGCGTCTAAGCAGCTGTTTGAGTTATTACTCAGCGTGAATGGTGTTGGCCCAAAAATGGCCTTGGCAGTACTCGATCTTGGCACTATGGGTAGCGTACAAGCCGCTATAGGTAGCGGTGACACTAAGTTTATTCAGGCGGCTAGTGGCGTTGGCAAAAAGGTTGCTGAACGCATCGTCGTTGACCTTAAAGATAAGCTTGGTGATGGTGTGTCGCTCAGCCAGGCGGGTATTCTAAGCCCGGCTGGGCCAGGCGATGAAGCCGTGGCTGCGCTCGAGGCGCTGGGCTTTAGCCGGGAAGACGCCAATCGAGCTCTGAGCGGCATAGATCCGAGCCTGCCGCTAGAGGATCGGGTTAAACAAGCACTAAGTCATAAGTAACGAATAAGTAAAAAAGTGGGTTGCGGGAGAGGTCAGAGTAGGGTCGAGGGGTTCACAGCGAATGCCGTGCTCGAATATCTCTGACCTCCCCCTGGGGCGGAACGTTTACACCGGCAGCCAGGCGAGGTTCGGTCGCTTGAGGCGGATGTTCTCGTTGACGTCGGCGGCGAAGTCGGCGATGAAGCCGAGGGTCACGAAGCTGACGAAGAGGAAGAGCGCCATCAACAGCACGAGGCTGAAGATCTTTGCGTCGGTGCCGGGGTTGGTCGTCCAGAAGTGGACGAGGGTGTCGAAGGTGGCGAGGGTGAGGATCAGCGCAAGGCCGACCGTCAGGAGTGCCGTGATGGCATCCCATCCCTTGTTGTCGATGACCCTCAGCAGCGAGCCGAGGATCCAGGTGGCGACGAGTGCAGCGGCGAAGAAGATCGCAGCCAACGCGAAGCCCAGTGCGACCTCACCGACGACGTCCCAGTTCCATACGTTTCCAAGGTTCATCTCTTAACACCTCCTGTGTACCGTGTATTTCACGATCGAGATTAGAGGATTATAGCATAAACACAATAAAAAAGCAAGCAATTACAACCGGGGTCAGCTTGTGGCTTAACAGAGGTGAGTTAATAATTGGAGCTACAGATAATAACAGGGGTGATTTCAGGGGTGGGTTTCGCGGAGAGTGTGTTTGGCCGCGTGCGCGTCAAATTATCTCTGTAAAACCCACCCCGGCCAAGGAAGTTGCCGCTGCTAGTGGTTGTGGGGTTGCCGTTGGCTGTTGATTGCCGACTGGTAGTTCTTGCCGGTTGAGCAGACGGCGTACAGCAGGAAGCCGAACATCATGCTTAGCACAGCACCCATGATGTACTGCCCCAGGTAGTCAGTGGTGCTGTCGATGTCGGTGCAGAGGGTGCGTAGGCATTCGCCCGAGTGGTCCTCGCCCATGACGCCGTAGAAGCTGATGAGGAACATCAGACTGACCAGGCAAGGCAGCCAACGGTTGTCGGCGTTGTACCAGTCCTTGCGTGGGCTAGCCCAGACGGCGAAGGCGCTGATGAGTGCCGCCGCGATGAACAGCCCCATGAACAGCCAGGTCATGATGCCGACTGCCGGGCGTTGCTGCGCACTGCGAGTACGCCCAGGATGCCGACCACGATCGGTGCGAACAGGCTGACGAAGAGGGCTCGGGTGTACTGCCGCCCGACGATCTCGGCTGCTGGTGTGCAGCCTTCGATGACGCAGCGGTTGAGGGGTTCACCGATGGCCATGGCGAGGCCCGTGAACATCAACACGCCGGTGCAGAGGGCCAGGATCACGCTCGTGCTGCTCTGCAGCTTGCCGCAGCTTGCCACGGCGATGCTGCCCATGATGACTGTCATGGCCAGCACGAACAAGGACATGATAGTTGAGCCCATAAGGGCCTCCCTTGGTAGATTGTTGGGTGTACCTCCACAACGGATGTCGTGAATTAACTATATTAAAGCATAATTTTGTCCGATGGGGAAGTATCGGCATTAAAAAGCTTCAGTTACACTACACATATGGCGATTGATCGTATTGTTGATACCCAAACGGATGAGGATCCAGCCGAGGAGCAGTTCGAGAACAAGCTGCGACCTCATGACTTTGCTAACTATATTGGGCAGGAGCGGCTTAAAAAGAATCTCAAGTTAGCCATTGATGCAGCTAAGAAACGTGGCGAGCCTATCGACCATGTGTTGCTGTTTGGCCCTCCTGGCTTGGGCAAGACCACCATGGCTTTTGTCATAGCAAACGAAATGGGAACTAACATTAGAGTAACATCTGGACCCGCCATTGAGCG
>CAZTXC010000041.1:0-8000 GCA_964617855.1 uncultured Candidatus Saccharibacteria bacterium
TGTCAGCCGTTCTGGGAAGACGATACTGCCACGATCGATGATGAGGGCCGCCTCACAGCTGACTACGCAAAAAAGCACCCTGAGTTTGACGTCCTCATCCGACAAGAAACCCTCAACCAACTCGTAAAAGCCCAGTCAGCTTTGCCGGATAATCTGCAGATTGTCATCAAGGCCAGCTTGCGACCAATCTCGGTACAGCGAGAGTTGTTCGCCGAAGAGCTGGCTAAAGTAAAGGCCGAACGGCCAGCTCTAAGTGACGACGAAGCCTACACCTTTACCAATGAGTATGTCAGCGATCCAGATCGAAGTGTTCCACCACACGCGACCGGCGGGACTATCGACATTCAGGTGATTGACCGTTCCACCAACCAGCCCCTAGACGTTGGCAGTGGGGTTAACGAGGTTGGCGACCAATCCTGGTGCGACAATCACGATGGCTTGACCAAACAGCAGATTGCCAATCGCGAGCTTGTCATCACCACCATGTTGGCGGCGGGCTTCGCCAATCTCGCCGCCGAATGGTGGCATTACAGCTACGGCGATCAACGGTGGGCTGTCTACTACGATCAACCTGCACCACGCTACGGCGCGGTACAACTCTAACAAGGAAGCAACTATGACACATAACACACAACCTATGGTGGGTATTATCGGCGGTATGGGTATCGACGCCGGTGTGTTAATGGTGCAAAAAATCCGTGACCTAGCTGGTGCAAGCAGCGAGCAGTTACAGCCAAGGACTATCTTGATGAGTGACCCAACCGTGCCAGATAGAACTGCCTTCGTGCTTAAAGAAGGCCCGTCTCCAATACCAAAATTAGTTGCCTTAAGCGAGCAGTTGGTGTCAGCTGGCGCCAACGTGCTCGTTATGGCCTGCAACACCGCCCACAGCCCAGAAATATTAAACCCTGTACTTTCTAGTAGCTCGAGGCCCTTCATAAGTATGATCACGGCTGTCATGAATCAGTTGCCGGAATCGGCCGTCCGAGTTGGCATAATGGCAACCGACGGCACACTGGCTAGCTCGGTCTACCGAACAGCACTACACCTGGATGGCAGGCAAGCAGTCGAGCCAAATGCTGAACAACAGCAAGCGATCATGCATTGTATCTACACCATTAAAGAGCAGGGCATTTCCAACCAGGTTGAGTCATGCCTAGAAGAAGTGTTCGAGGCGCTTCTAAGGGATTGTGATGCAATTATTTTGGGTTGTACTGAGCTATCACTAAGTCGACTAGTCAACCATCCGAAAGCCGTAGATAGCACCACTGCCGCGGCTCAGGCGGTCATCGACTACGTACAAGCCGTTACCACGCCACAACAGCTAGTTGCGCTACAATAGAGCCAATGGGTTTATTTGTTCGTAAAACTGATACAGGGACTGCCCACGGCTTTTACGTGCTGCACAAAGGCACAACTAAGCTGATTCTTGGCCTTGGGAACAGCGGCCAACAGTACGATATGACGCGTCATAACATCGGCTTTGCTGTCATGGATGCATTCGCGGAGCGTAATGGTGCCTCATGGACGACCAAGAAAGCCCTAAAGGCCGAGGTGGCTGAGATACGTATTGGCGAACAAAAGGTTATTTTGGTTAAGCCAACCACCATGATGAACCTGTCAGGCGAGGCAATGTCAGCAATTCAGCGTTTTTATAAAGTCACCAACGACCACAGTCTGGTAGTGTTCGATGACATAGACGTGCCATTCGGGACGATTCGTACCAGAATCGGCGGAGGTAGCGGCGGGCATAATGGTATTAAATCGCTCATCCAGCATGCCAATGATCGTTTTGCCCGGCTACGGGTTGGCGTTGCCAACAACCATCGAGATAAAACTGACGCAGCCGATTTTGTGCTGGCTCGGTTCAGCAAGGACGAGCAGGCACGTTTACCAAACATCATCGACGAATGCCTTGTCCAGATACAACAATTCATAGATGGCGAATTTAGCGCCCAAACGGTGTCGCAAAACTCGTAGAAAATTCAACACCCGCTTCCAATAAGAAGGGGTGGGCACTTCTCATCTTCCACGGGTGTTGAATCCACCCTTTAATCCCACCCTGTGATCAACGGGGACCACCCGGAGACTATCCACCTGCAAGTATGCTAGGCTGGTGCTCCTGACGAGATTAAAGGGGTTAGTTTGCCTCTAAACGCACGTTGTTTGTATACTAGGTATACGGTCAACACATGCAAGATCTTAGTGGAGGGTAGTACTTCGGTCTTGCATATACGTTCTAGAGGCAATCTAACGTTTAGTTAGAAATTGGGGGTATAAGGTGCGAAAGTGCATAAAAGCACTTACGGATCGGTATCTTAGCATTTAGTTGATATATTGTCAACACCTTTTTATTATAACGCTTATGAAAACCACCACACTTTCATTAAATGACCCCAGTTATCCTGCACAGCTACAGGAGATTCACTCGCCGCCAAAAAAACTCTACATTTTAGGCCCTAATGTCGACGACATCAGCCCGTCCGTTGCAATTGTAGGTTCTCGAAAACCAACTAGCTATGGCATAGGGGTAACAAAACAACTAGCCGAAGAGCTGGCTCAGCGGGGCTTTACTATTATTAGCGGCCTTGCACATGGCGTTGACGGAATTGCACATCGCGCAGCACTCAAAGTTGGCGGTCGGACGATCGCCGTCATGCCTTGCGGACTTGATTTTGTATATCCAGCCGCTCATCGCCAGTTAGCTAAGGATATTCTGGCCCAAGGTGGCAGCTTGGTCAGTGAGTATCCGCAGGGCAGCACTCCATATCGATCCAACTTTGTAGCAAGAAACCGAATTGTATCGGGCTTAGCTGATGCTGTGCTGGTAACTGAAGCTACAGCCAAGAGCGGCACACTTATTACGGTGAGGTTTGGCTTGGAGCAGGGCAGAACAATACTAAGCGTGCCTGGCGATATTACCAGCCCACTCTCTGAAGGTACCAACACCCTTATCAAACGCGGAGCAACACCGGTCACAGAAGTTAAGGATATTTTGCACGTCATGGGGCTAGAGGACAGGCTCGATCACCAACCAACGCTAGCCATGTCCGCCGATGAGCAAGCGATTATTCATCTCTTGGATAGCGGGGTAAATCAGCAAGACGAATTACTCTTAAAAAGTAAGTTACCAGTCACGGCGTTTAACAGCACACTAACCATGCTTGAGATCACTGGTCGGGTAGAGAATATTGGGCAAGGCCAGTGGATTTTACGCTAGCTTGACAAGCATAAGTTTTATAGTGCCGTGATACTATATCTCAGCACTCATCGTTCATCGATGACGCACTTGTACAAGAGAGGGCAAAGATAGGCACTTGTTGCCAAAAACTCTGGCAGCATCAATCGATTGGAGTAGCCTTGACGAAACCTATCATCTACGACCATACAACTGTTGGTGATATCCCTGTCCGATCGGGCACATATCGCTCACTCGTCCTGCCCACACCTGGCATCAATGTTGTCGCGCAAGAAGTCCGCCCGGGCGTCACGCTCCGTAAGGAGGGCGAGTGGTGGGACGGCCACGTGACCCGCCAGGGAACCTTCCTGATGGGCTCCGCTCCGAACGATGTCTACCCCAACGACGAGACGATGGCGTTTTACGAGCGGGTTAGTAGCCAGACGCTGGACAGCGCTGGGCTAGAGGAGGTCTTCGAGGCCATATGTGGCATGACGGACATCCAGCACTTCGTTGGTGGACCAATCGTCATGTCCAAGACCCGTGGCGTTGAGTTGATTGGCTACGCTGCCGAAGCCGGCCAGCTCCAGACCGCCGAAGGGCTCGTCAACTTCAGGGTTGGCGACGCTATCGTCCGTTCACCCGACCGAACTGACCGAGTTTGGTACGTCAAACTGGAAACCTTCCAGAAGAAGTACCAGCTCAGCTAACACCAGTGGCTAGCGGAAGGGTGGGGCCACGCTCCAATATCTTGCCCTCTCTGCTACCACTTGGCACTTAACCTCTTATTAACGAAAAGTTGCAAAAAATAACTTGCTCACGTAGGGTAGAGTGCTGTTAGACTGGCCAGGAACCATATGAGCAAAAACTTAGTAATAGTAGAGAGCCCCGCTAAAGCCAAGACCATCGAGAAATACCTTGGCAAGGATTATTCAGTCAAATCAAGTTTTGGCCACATTCGTGATTTGCCAAAAAAAGGTCTATCTATTGATAAGGACCACGGCTTTGAACCTACATATGAAATTAGCCCAGAAAAAAAGAAAACTGTAGCTGAACTAAAACGGGCGGTTAAAGTTGCCGACACTGTCTGGCTGGCATCTGATGAAGACCGCGAAGGGGAGGCTATTGCCTGGCACTTGTGCGAAGCCCTCAAACTTGATCCAAAAAAAACAAAGATAATTGTATTTCATGAGATCACAAAACCAGCAATTCTCGCAGCCATAGAGAAACCCCGCACCGTTGACGCACACTTGGTTGATGCCCAGCAGGCTCGTCGCGTGTTAGACCGATTGGTCGGCTATGAACTCTCCCCAGTATTATGGAAGAAAGTCCGGGCTGGCTTAAGTGCTGGACGCGTCCAATCAGTGGCTGTTCGCTTAATTGTCGAGCGAGAACGTGAAATTAAAGCTCACGAAGCCGCCGGAAGTTTTAAAGTTACCGCCATTTTTAATGTTGCCAACACCGAGCTCAAGGCAGAGCTGCCAACTAAATTTGATACCCACGAACAAGCAAAGAAATTTCTAAACGATGTCGCCCAAGCAACGTTTACGATTGACGCAATCGAGCAAAAGCCAGGCACTAAGAGCCCGGGCGCACCGTTCACCACCAGTACGCTTCAGCAAGAAGCAGCACGAAAGCTTGGCTACAGTGTTCGCCAAACTATGAGTGTTGCTCAACGACTATACGAAAGCGGACAAATTACCTACATGCGTACCGACAGCACCAATTTGTCCCAACTTGCCATCGATGCCGCAAAAAGCTACATTACCAGCCAGTTTGGCGCTGAGTACCATAACTCACGACAATTTAAGACCAAATCAGCTAGCGCCCAAGAGGCCCACGAAGCAATCCGCCCAACCGACTTTACCAAGGTCAAGGCCGGTCAAGATGGGCAGCAAGAAAAGCTCTATAAACTCATTTGGCAACGAGCTCTCGCGAGCCAAATGGCGGCGGCAAAAGTGGAGAAGACCGAAATACACATTCTCCCGAGCACCCGCAAAGAAAAACTACTGGCTAAAGGTGAAGTTGTAATCTTTGATGGGTATTTGAAGGTGTACGGCGGCGGCAAAGACGATGTACTGCTGCCAGAGGTAGAAAAAGGACAGAAACTCGACCTAAACAGCATGCAGGCCTCTGAGGTCTTCTCAAAGCCTCCAGCACGCTATTCTGAAGCTAGTTTAGTCCGTAAGTTGGAAGAAATGGGGATTGGCCGTCCGAGCACCTACGCCCCAACCATCAGCGTCATTCAGGACCGTGGGTACATCGAAAAGGGCGACCTGGATGGCGAGGAACGCACGGTTCGACTTATTCAGCTTAAAAAGGGCACGGTAACAGAATCAACCGATACAGAACGCTTTGGTTCAGACCGAGGCAAGCTGATTCCTACATCAACCGCTGACGTTGTGACCGATTTCTTAACAGAGTATTTTGGCCCGGTTGTTGATTACGATTTCACAAAAAATGTTGAGGAAGAATTCGATCGTATTGCCGATGGTAAGCAGAAATGGAATAAGATGATTGCCGAGTTCTATAAGGATTTTGTCCCACTTATTGCCAAAACAGCCGATGTGTCACGCAAAGAAACTTCACAAATGCGCAAGATAGGTGAAGATAAGAAGTCCGGTGCACCCATTTTCGTAAGAATCGGCCGATATGGGCCGATGGTGCAGGTTGGCGAAGCCACAGATGATGAAAAACCAACTTTCTATAGCTTGCCAAAGGGTACAAATGTGGACACCGTCACGCTAGAAGAAGCCGAAAAGGCCATGGAATTGCCACGAACGGTCGGCAAAACAGATAAAGGCGTCGAAATTGAGGCTAATGTGGGCCGATTTGGCCCTTACGTTAAAGTTGATAAGCTGTACGTCTCTATTAAGGACTACGACCCTCGAACTATAAGCCTCAAAGAGGCCCTGGCGTTAATCGCAGAGAAAGAAAAGAAGGAACGAGAAAAGCATATACAGAGCTTTGAGGGCTCCACAATTCAAGTACTTAACGGGCCATATGGACCATATATTACCGATGGCAAAAAGAACGCCAAAATTCCAAAAGATAAGGAACCAAAGAAGTTAACCCTCGAAGAATGCGAAAAATTACTTGCTGAAGCTCCAGCCAAAAAACGGTTCCCACGTCGTAAAAAATCCTAAGACATGTGACATTTCTCACGCTTAACCATAAACGGTTCAAGCTTCAATCAGTAAAGCAAGCCACTTATCCACACATCTTGTCAATTCTCATAAAAGAATCTTTGTTAGTAAGCCAGGAGGTGCTATAATAACTCATATAAAAAGATGTTTGACATTAATAAAACGTTGTTATATAGTACCTAGCATATTCACATACTCCGCTACTGGTGGGGTAGGTGAGAAAGAAGGAAAAAATGGCATCACCAACGACAACTCAGTCTGCAATTGACATCTGGCAAGCCGCCAAGGATATCTTGGAGACTATTGAACGTGAGCGTGAACGTGAAATTATTAGTCGTCGCTTTGGTTTATATGACCGCAAAGAGACTCTTGAGCAAATTGGTGAATTGCTTGGCATCACTCGTGAGCGCGTACGCCAGCTAGAGAAATCAGTTGTCTCTCGCCTAAAATCAGCCGCAGAGAAAGATCTGCCACATATTAAAGAGATCGAGCAATCCTTTATTCAACATCTCGAAGCCATGGGTAATGTAGCCCGGGTCAAAGACCTCAGCCAAAAGGTCAGCAAGGAAAATACTCCTCGCGATCAAGCTCACGTCGCCTTCTTATCAGAGTTAGCGCCAAACCTAGCCGTTGTCGGTGAAAGTGACGACTTCCACCACTCAGTCGGTATCGCAGAGCACCACGATAACGACGGCATGAAGGAATTGGCAGTTGAGATTGTTGAGTTCATAAAAGCTCACGGTAAGCCAACAGAAATTCAACACGTATCCAAAGGTATTGGTAAGCACGAAGCTAAGCACACAGAAGCGTTGGCTAAAACCAGCAAGCACCTAGCTGAACTTCGTGGTCAGTGGGGTCTCACCAAATGGCCAACAGTTAACCCAAAGAACATCCGCGACAAGATTTATGTGGTCTTGCAAGAGAAGCATGAGCCAATGCACTTTAGCGATATTGCGAAGGCCATTCGAGAATCTGACTTCAAACGCCGCGATGTAACCGTTCAGGCCATTCACAACGAACTCATTAAAGATTCTCGCTTCGTTCTAATTGGTCGCGGCATCTACGCGCTCAAAGAATGGGGCTACAAGAAGGGTACCGTTGCCGATATCATTACTGAAGTGCTCAAGAAAGAAGCTGGCCCATTGCACCGCGACGAGATCGTCAAGCGCGTCCTCAAGCTTCGCCAGGTTAAAGAAACTACTATTCTTCTCAATCTCCAAGGCAAGCCACAGTTCAAGCGCGTAGCAAAAGCTACCTACGACATCGCCTAACGAGTACGTCGAGATGTTCCATCAGTAGCCCAGCTGTGCGTGTCTACTTCGAGCCAGTCAGGGAATAAAGAGGCATAATAAGCAGGTTGCAAAACAGGGGCGACTAGCCCAGAATAGAGTAAGCATGATAACTGCGAGTTTTTTTGGGTTTTCACTATTTAGTGGCACGACCTTCATCTGGTTGTGTTTGTTGGCTGCAGCTACCTTTGGTGGATTGGCCTACTATAATGAAAAGGTAAAAAAGAAGGCTGATCACCACGAAGGTGTATTGCTTAGCCTAGAAATTCCTCGCACCAACGACAAAAAAGAACTGGCAGCCGAGCAAATGTTTGCTAGTTTACACGGTATTCTGCGGAGCAAGAAAGAGTTATCAATTGAAGGCGGCAGCCAGGAGCATATTAGTTT
>CAZTXC010000042.1:0-7767 GCA_964617855.1 uncultured Candidatus Saccharibacteria bacterium
GAGGTCAGTCAGTTACATAGCCTCGTGTCTAACGACTTTCAGCACATCCAGACCGTGCGACCATTCAGGGCTCCCCACCATAGCGCTAGCCATATTGCCCTTGTTGGCGGCGGCCCAACAAGTAAGCCAGGTGAGATCAGCCTGAGCCATGCGGGGGTTCTCTTGCTGGATGAAGCCCCTGAATTTAGTAAGCAAAGCCTCGAGGCTCTCCGCCAACCTATGGAAGATGGACAAATCCGGATCAGCCGCGCAAATCGCAGCACCACATACCCTGCCCGTTTTATTCTAGTCGCAACTATGAACCCCTGCCCTTGTGGGTATTATGGGGACCGCACTAAGGCCTGTACCTGTACGATTACAGAGGCCACAAACTACCAGAAGAAGCTCTCTGGGCCAATCATGGACCGCATTGACATGAGCATTGCGGTCAACAGACTCGACCCTAAGCGAATAACTGGGCAGATTTCGCAAAATGAAACGAGTTCGGAGATTCAAAAACGTGTTGTTGTCGCTCGTGACCGACAGTACGCCCGTCTGGGCGACGGCAGAACCAACTCAACTCTTACAAGTCGCTACATACGGCAAAGTGGTGCCCTCGAGCCTGAAGCGCGTGTACTCTTGTTGAGCGCGGTGGAAAAACTCGATTTGTCACCCAGAAGCTACTTTCGTATTTGCCGTGTCGCCCAGACCATTGCTGACCTCGAGGCGAGCGAGCGCATACAGGCTCAACATATGGCCGAAGCTTTGCGCTACCGCATCGTCGATTCTCGTTTTATGGCAACATCCAACTTGACCCCTGAAGCGTAACCTGTTAACATTCCCATCTAGTAGGCAAGGAGAGTTTCGAAATTAACGACATGCACAATCGTGTAAATGGAGCTATTCGCTCCCCGCAGTTGCGGGTGATTGATGCTTCAGGTAAGCAGATTGGTGTACTTAGTCGGGCCGAGGCCCTCCAAGAAGCCGAACGCAGCGGTTTAGATTTGGTTGAAATTTCGCCAGGAGCTAACCCACCTGTCGCCAAGATTGTCGATTGGGGTAAGTACAGCTACCAGAAGACGAAGCAACAACAAAAGAACCGTAAAGCCAGTAAGACCCTTGACGTCAAGCAATTACGCTTTGGCCTCAAGATAGGCGAACACGACCTCGAGGTAAAGCTCAAGAAGGTCCGCGAGTTCCTAGAAGAAGGTCACAAGGTTCGGCTGGCGGTCGTTTTTAGGGGTCGTGAGCTTGCTCACAAAGAATTAGGCGACAAGATGATTCAAAAGATCCTAGAACGCCTTGGCGAGGATATCGCCGTAGATCAACCGCCGCAATTTGCTGGCCGACAGCTGACAACAATGATAAGGAGTAACAATGCCAAAAATCAGAACTCATAGTGGCACCGCCAAGCGCGTCCGGGTTACCAAGACCGGCAAGATTCAGCATGGCCACGCAAGTACAAGCCACTTCCTGCAGAAGAAGTCAGCTGCTTCAAAGCGCCGATCATCTATCAACACTACTGTTGTAGGCAAAGCGCGAAACAATATTAAGCGAGCCCTAGGAGTCTAGAATGCGCGTAAAACGAGGGGTTACCTCCCACCAGAAGCACCGAAAAGTTATTAAACAAACCAAGGGGATGCAGCACGGCCGCCGTTCGAGCATCAAAATGGGTCGGCAAGCAGTTACCCGAGCGCTCCAATATCAATATAGAGACCGTCGCAATAAAAAACGCGACCTCCGTTCATTGTGGATCACCCGCATTAACGCTGCCTTGCGCACCCAAGGAACAACCTATAGCAAGTTTATTGCTGGGCTCAATAAGTCAAACGTACAGATTGATCGAAAAATCCTGGCTGAGCTGGCCGTAAACGAACCTGCAGCTTTCTCTGCTATCGTTTCTAAAGTCAAATAATAAGGTAGCCTAGACAGCCGATAAGCCGGGTTCTGTCGTGGTTGATCATCTATCTTGTTGTACCGTCGCCGGTACAATCATGCGGTTAGCGACAGATTAGCGGGCGACTTTCGCCTTGCGACGAGTATCTGTCTCCTTGCAGCAGGCAGGGTTTACCTCTCTTGCCGAGTCACCTCGGTAGATTGTGAGCTCTTACCTCACTCGTTTCACCCTCACCCAGCACCTGGCTGACCACAATATGGTCAATCAGGTACTGGGCAGTTTCGTTTCTGTGGCACTTTCCCTGGGGTCACCCCCGGTTGCTGTTAGCAACTGCCATTTGCCCATGCTGTCCGGACTTTCCTCCCAACTATACAGTAGGGCGATCAACTAGCCCTCTAGGCCGCCACAAGTATAGCACTAAATTACTGGTGTTGATCGAGGATCTTATTCACCATGGCATCCGCCGCAGTGTTTTTTTCTCGACGCACATGGCCAAAACTAACCGACTCAAAGCGAGTAAGGAGGTCTTTTACCTTAGCGTGCAGGGCTTGCATGTCTGGGTGCTTGACTTTATATAGGCCGTTCATCTGATTAATCACAAGTTGGCTGTCCATAAAGCAGTCAACGCTCTTGGCTCCGTGCTTCAAAGCGGCCGTTAGGCCACCAATCAGAGACGTGTACTCAGCGACATTATTGGTTGTAATACCAAGAAATTCACCACCTTCTTGCACAACATTCCCATCTGCATCGTAAATGACAAATCCTGACGCCGACGGGCCCGGGTTACCCCGGGATCCACCATCACCGAAGAGGATAAGGTGTTCATGTGTTGTGTTTTTTGCTTCATTCATAGTAAGTTCACTCTTTTGGTCGGGGTGACAGGACTTGAACCTGCGACCTCACGGCCCCCAGCCGTACGCGCTACCAACTGCGCCACACCCCGGTGGCGACCCTATCATACCACGCTATAGAATACCCCCGGTCAGTAATGAACTCAACATACTAACAACTTGCGTCATAACCGGTTGCACCAGCGGGAAAATCACGACCATAAATAGTACGATGGCCATTAGGCCTAGTGATTCAATGTAGCCCATAAAGTTTTGGAGTGGCTCAGGGGCCAGCGCATACAGGACTCGAGAGCCATCAAGTGGCGGGAATGGAATCATATTAAAAACAAAGAAGCTGATATTCACCTGCACAAACAAGGCAATGATATCGGCCCCAATTCCTGTCTGGATACCAAACTGCAGCATAAGGCCGCCTACGGCCGCCAACAACAAGTTAGTCAGTGGTCCCGCTACGGCAACCATGGCCATACCAAATTCATCGTATTTAAGCCGATTGAAATTTACAGGCACCGGCTTGGCAGCCCCGAAAGGTGGCAAACCTGACAATGCGAGCAACAGCGGTAATAGAACCGTACTGAAGGGGTCAATGTGGCTCAAGGGGTTCAGGGTAAGTCGGCCGCTGAGTTTGGCTGTATCGTCCCCTAAGTGTAGAGCAACTAAACCATGAACAATCTCATGCAGTATTACCGAAACAAGGACAATACTGATAAGGACGATGATGAGGCTGGCACCAGACATTGCGTACATGAGCTTTATTATAGGCGACTCGGCTTGACAAAACTACTGTTAAACCGGTACTATCCCCTTCATGGCACAAAAATGCGACATTACTGGTAAGACCAAACAATTTGGTAGCAACGTCAGTTTTTCACAGCGACACACCAAAAAAGTTTGGCACCCAAATCTTCAGAAGAAGACCGTTGTTATTGATGGTAAAAAGCAAACGCTCAAGGTGAGCGCTGCTGGCATCCGTACCTTGCGTAAGCAAGGCATTATCAGCTAATTACTGTCTGTTTAGCAAGACAACGTGCATTGAGGTAGACTCCAGCCCAGCAATTGGCTTGAGCTTCAGGCTATCTACATGCTCGGTCTCTTGTTTGAGTTCATCAAGGAGAGTTGCGGTGGTGTCTTGAGGGATCGGGTACGAAATAGCAGGATCGGCAACATGTGTTGGTATCAGATATCGAGGGCCTATCTTGTTACTTAGCTTGAGCACATCACCGTGCTCCAGTGTATAGCCATTTCCACCAACAGGCACGGCCAACGCGTCAACAGACGAAACATCATCAAGAATTTCGGAAATTGCATCTGGGTGGATGTGACCAGTGACTGCAAGCTGCACTCGATCAATAGAGAATATGTAAAGTGTCCCGGTCTTTTGGCCCGCTTCATCGGTGTAGGCGCGCACAGGGAACCCCTGAACCATCAGACTAGCTAACTCGTACTCCCCTGGCCCATCAATAACGAAGGTGTCTTTCGCAGCTTTTTTGGGCTTTAGTGTTTTACTGGTAAAGAAGCTACTTTCTCCAGGTTTCGTAACTGATGTCAGGCCAAGATCTGACAAATTATCATCAATTACAATCGTTCGCTGCTTGGTTATAACCTTCAAGCAATTAGCCCCGTAGTATTTAATCTCCATTTTCAGTCTTCTCCTTGATTAGATTGTTGGGATCATGAACAATGCTCAGTTTAGCAGCCAAGAAGGTAGTGATAAATTTGTCCTTAATTTGTCGACGGTAGTTGAATTCATCAAGAGTTAGGACCGCGTAAGTGAGGTCTCTGCCCTCTTGCTTCTCTTGGTTAGCGACATAAGACGCCACTTTATTGGCATTGAGATCACCCACGAACAACATATCAACCCCTGCTTTGTCGTCTCTTGTTAAGCTTCCACTTAGCACTAGCAAGTCGAGACTGCCAAGTTCTTTCGAGTCATCCGTTGGCTTAGCAATTGTCTTGAGGTCAATTTTCTTCTGACCAAAGATTGCAGCCAGTGGTTTATAGAACTCGTATTTTTGATTCACTTCGTAGTACAACTTATTGTTTGAGGTATCCGAAACAATGATGCCGATGCTTAGTAAGTTCGACAGCTCTCTGCGAACGGAGTTAATCTGTTCATCAATTTTTCTGGTTATTTCGCGAACATAAAAAGAACGATTCGGGTTGCTCATAAACAACCTGAGTAACTTTACCCTAGTCTTGGATCCGAATAATTGCTCAATCATAAGTTAGTGCTCCTAAATAGTAGCACAGTTATGATGTTGTGAGGTTGGCAGTCCGGTGCTAAAATGCAGCGATGACAAAAGCAAGTTTTTACGACGACAACCCTAACTACGACTACACTAAGTATTGGATTGGGCGAGACTACGAGAATGCCTCCGAAGAAGCTGCAATCCAGAGCTTGTTGGGATCAAAAAAGTTCAAATCCGCAGCAGATGTTGGTGGAGGCTACGGTCGACTATGTGTATTTCTACAACAGTATGCAAGCAAAGTAACTTTGATTGAACCTTCGAAGAAGCAGCGTGAACTGGGCGCAGATTTTCTTAAGAACACTCCTGTTGATATCGTTAATGGAACGTCCGAAAAGACCGGCCTAAAGGACGGCTCTGTTGACTTGATTACAATGATTAGGGTTATGCATCATCTCCCAAATCCAACAAAAACATTCGCTGAGTTGGCGCGGGTAACATCTAAAGATGGTCTAGTGATTTTAGAGTGCGCAAACTCGCTGAATTTCAAATCTCGATTGCGTAGAGGCTTGAAGGGTCGCCGAACCCCAATGGAGCCGGTGGACATACGAACCGACTCTACTACCGACGTGGACACAAAAAGCCCATTTGTTAACCATCACCCAAAAAAGATTTCTCAGCAGCTTGAGAAAGCAGGCTTCGAGATTATTGATCGTCGGTCGGTGTCCAACCTTCGATCGCCACTACTCAAGCGTGTTCTGCCAATGCGCGTCATGGTGGGCACAGAACGGCTCCTGCAGAGGCCTTTAGCACCGATTAGCTTTGGACCAAGCATGTTCTTACTGCTAAAAAAGCGCTAACTTCTGTTCAAGATACACCAACGCCTCAGAGCCAGTGTCGAACCATGCAATGTTATGGTCGCGCCTAAACCACGTCATTTGTTTTTTAGCCAGCCTAAGATCACCCTGCACGAACAGTCGCTTAGCCTCTGTCAGGTCAATGGCGCCCTCAAGATACTCAACAATCGGCTTGTAAGCTATTGCGGTGGCTGCCTCGCCACCGATCTGCTGCCTTGAAAGCTGTGTCACCTCCTCAACCAAACCGAGCCTAACCATATCGTCAACGCGACTAGTGATTCTCGCCCTTAAAACTTCGCGCCCAGGGTTTATGCCAACGAGCACCACATTAGCCCCTAACGTGCGATCTTGTGTAGAGTGAGGCAATCTATGCGTACGTAACGCCCTGATTAGGTAGCGCCTGTTGGCGGCAGTCGATTTATTGATGGCCCCCTCACCAAACTCTGCCTCGGCCCACTTACGAAGTTCTTCTGTACTTACATCATCAAGCCCACCATCATCTTGCTCTGAATAAAAAGAAAAATCGTACAGCAACGACTCGACATAGAGCCCTGTTCCACCGACTATTATGGGCAGCTTACCCCGGTCATGGATGTCGGCAATCGCGTTCTTTGCGACCTGTTGCCAATCACGTACCGTCCACCGCTCACCAGGATTTACAAGATCCAAACACCAATGTGTGATCTGTCGCTGGTCTTCTGCGCTGGGTTTGGCTGTCAAAATATCCATGCCTCGATAAATAGTCCGCGAATCTGCGCAGATTATCTCGCCGTTGTGTGCCCGCGCCAGCTGCATCGCTACATCGGACTTACCACTTGCAGTCGGGCCAACAATGAAGACTACTGGTTTGGATCCCATAAAACTTGCCCTATCGCTACCTGGTACGTATCTGAAACAGCATATCCCTCGGATTCAAGAGCTGCCTTATGGCCCACCTGCCCACCCGGATAACCACTAGCCAGCCCACCGCGCTTGTTGACCACCCGATGCCACGGCAAATTCGGGTCTCCGTAATGCGCAATGCCACCAACTATCCGCGCCGCCCTGGGCTGACCAGCTAATGCAGCCAGCTGGCCATACGTCATTACCCTGCCTTTGGGAATTCGAGCTACCAGATACAAAACTCGCTCTGCGAATGACATCTCATCTGTAAACATAATGACTAATTTACAACGTCTTAAGGAAGTTTTCTAGTTCAGCCAACGGGATTTGCTTTTCTTCATCGCGTAGGCGAACACTGAGGCTCTGCTGTTCTTTGTCACGATTACCGACGATAATCAGAGCCGGGATCTTTAGATTTACACCATCACGAATCTTGCGACCAAGTGATTCGTTACGAAGATCGGTGGTAAAGCGAAGCTCGTTGTACTTTAAAGGCTTGTCGAGGACAATACCTGACAGCACGCGCTCTACCTGTGCAGCATAATCGTGCACAGCATCATTAATAGCCAGTACTCTGACTTGTTCTGGGGCTAGCCAGAACGGGAACCAACCTGCACAGTGCTCAATAAACACCGAGAAGAACCGATCAAACGATCCCATGATGGCAACGTGAATCATATATGGCCGCTTTTCTGAGCCATCCGAGTCAACATAGCTCAGCTCAAACCGTTCAGGCTGCACAAAATCAAATTGAATGGTAGCCACTTGCCACTTGCGTCCGATGGCGTCAATGGCCATAAAGTCAATCTTTGGTCCGTAGAATGCTGCTTCGCCCTCTTCTTTATAGTAGGCAAGGCTTAATTCTTTGGCGATTTCTTCAATCTTAGTTTGACCAAAGTCCCACTGGGCTTGCTCGCCCAAGTAGGCATCGCTCTCATCACGCAATGACAGTCGAGCCTCAAGTTGCATGTCAATGCTCTCGTAGAAGGCTTGAATAGCCTTGACGCACCCTCTAAAGACCTCTGATGTCTGCTCTTCGGTGCAATAGGTGTGACTGTCGTCCTGCGTAAGCGACCGCACTCTCGATAGACCGTGTAGCTCCCCGCTCTTCTCGT
>CAZTXC010000043.1:0-7267 GCA_964617855.1 uncultured Candidatus Saccharibacteria bacterium
TTCGTCGATCATACGGCGAACTTTGAGGTCTTGCGTTAGGTAATCAGCGTACTCGCGCTTGCTAGCAAACCACTTGCTGCGCCAGTCTTTATTGACTTGCAGTCGCATTGAAATTGGATTTACTTTTTGACCCATTACTTTGTCTCCTTGGCTGCGGCTGCAGGCTTCTTAACTTGGCGGAGTTCACCATCAACAACAACTTTTAGGTGAGTAGTTCGCTTGAGGTAAGGATGCGCACGGCCGTGAGATATAGGACGGAACCGTTTGAGACTTGGGCCGGCACCTACTTGTAGCTGAACGATACGTAGGCTCTTTGGCTGGTAATTGTGGTTATGCTCGGCGTTGGCGCGGGCGCTTTCGATTGCTTTACGGACAGGAATTGCAGCACGACGTGGGGTGTGTTCAAGAATCACTAACGCATCAGCTACAGTCTGACCGCGGACCAAAGCAGCAACAACCCCAACTTTACGTGGGCTCATCTGGATGCCTTTAGCGAGTGCTTGAACGGCCATAATTACTTCTTCCCGCCTTTCGCATGGCTGCGGAACTTACGAGTTGGAGAAAATTCGCCAAGCTTGTGGCCAACCATGTTCTCTGTGACGAAAACTGGCACATGTACGCGACCGTTGTGGACAGCAATAGTGCGGCCGACAAAGTCGGGAGAGATGGTGCTAGCACGTGACCAAGTCTTAACAATAGTGCGGTCATCATTACCAAGAGCGGCTAGCTTCTTGGCAAGCTTGGGGTCAATGAATGGTCCTTTTTTGAGTGATCGACTCATAGCTTATTTCCTCTTCGCCGAATGACGGCTCTTAACAATAAATGCGTTACTGCTCTTACGACGGCGAGTCTTGTAGCCAAGTGTTGGCTGGCCCCAAGGTGTCTTCGGATGACGACCTACACCGTGCGAACCACCGTCACCACCACCGTGCGGATGATCAACAGCGTTCATAACAATACCGCGAACTTGTGGTCGGCGCCCTCGGTTGCGAGTACGGCCAGCTTTGCCCCACTTTATGTTCTGGTGCTGCTCGTTACCGATAACACCCAGCGCAGCAGTGTTCTGAATGTGAACCAATCGAACTTCACCGCTTGGCAGCTTAATTTGAGCATAGTCGCCGTCTTTACTCATTAACTGAGCAGAAGCTCCAGCGCTCCGAACCATTTGCGCACCTTTGCCGGCTGTTAGCTCAATGCTGTTAATCGAACTACCGAGTGGGATGTCTTTAATTTTCAGGCGGTTGCCTTCCTCGACGGGAGCCTTTTCGCCACTTTGTAGTTTTTGGCCAACCGTAAAGTTTTTACCAGCGAGTACATAGTGTAACTTGCCTTCGTTATCTTTGATTCGGGCAATTCGGGCACTGCGCCCAGGATCGTACTCAATTGCTTCAACAGTGGCTGTCGTTCCAGGTGCTAGGTTAAAGTTCACCAACCGATGGAATCGTCGAGCCCCGCCGCCACGATGGCGAACGGTGATGCGACCTTGGTTGTTGCGACCACTGTTTTGCTTTTTGACAGATAACAATGACTTTACAGGCTTTTTAGCTGTAATTTGCGTGAGGTCTTGCGAAGTCATACCGCGGCGACCAGGAGTCGTTGGCTTATAAGCGGTCAGGCTCATTTTTTAGCCTCCTTCTTTTCTTTCGGTTCGTCGAAGACAGCTATTCGTGAACCCTTAGTCAAGGTAACGTACGCTTTCTTGGTGGTTGTGCGCTGGCCAAAGCCAGGACGGGCGCGCTTACTGCCTAAACGGATAGTGCGGACACGATGCCCTTTGGTGTTCATGGTTCGGACGTTACTAACGGTGACATCAAACTGCGCCTCAACAGCGGCCTTGATTGATAGCTTGGTAGCATCGGTGGGTACGGCAAAAACGAGTACCTGATTGTCATCAATCTGGCTTAGGCCGTAGGCCTTTTCGCTTACGCGGTGTAGGAGCGGCATGGTTTGGCTCATTTGGTGGCCTCCTTGCCAAGTCGAGTGTTCAGCTGTTCTAGGCCGCTGGCATCAATAAGGACATGATGGGCGTTCAAGACATTAAAGGCAGCAACATGCGTTGCGCTGACGACGTTGACTCCAGGCAGGTTATTAGTGCTGCGGATGAGTTCAGGTGTCTTAGCGCCAGTAATAATAAGTGCGCCACGGATAGCTTTATGCGCTGAAAGCATGGCAACAGCCTCTTTTGTTTTACCTTCTTTAACGGCAAAACTAGCTACCTGTGTAATTTGGCCAGCCTTGTTAGCCAGACTTAGTGCCTGACGAAGCGCTTGGCGACGTTGTTTGGTGCTCATGGTGAGACTGTAGTTCTCGTTACCAGTTGGCCCAAAGGTAATACCGCCACCACGCCAGATTGGGTTACGGATAGAACCAGTACGCGCACGACCAGTGCCTTTTTGCTTCCAAGGTTTCTTACCACCACCACTGATGAGGCCTCGGGTCTTAGTGCGGGCTTGGGCGCTGCGGGCTTCGGCTAAGTAAGCATTGTAAGCTAACTTTAATAGCTCAGTACTTTTAACTTCTACCCCAAAGATGTCAGCTGGCAATGCGGTGGCAGCTGACTTAGCGGCTGGCTTCTTGGCGGGTGTGGCGGTAGTAGCCATTACGCAACTCCCTTAATCATGACAATGCCTTTGCGTGGTCCTGGTACGGCGCCGTTGAGGCCGATGACGTTGCGATCCTGGTCAACCAGGGCAACCTCAAGGTTCTTAACGGTGACGCGATCATATCCCATCTGCCCAGCCATGCGCTTGCCCTTGAAGACTTTCTGTGGATACATTGAGCCGATTGATCCTGGCTTACGGACGTCGCCTTTTCCACCATGAGTCTTGCGAGAGCGCATAAAGTTGTGTCGTTTGATAGTACCAGCGAAGCCTTTACCTTTGCTGGTGCCGACGACGTCGACCTTGTCACCAACCGTGAAGGTAGTTACATCAAATGTTGTACCAGGAGTTTCGGTTTCCTCTGGTGTGGTGCGCAGTTCGCGGACGACTTTAGGGGCGGCTTCGAGCTGAGCATGCTTTTTGGCGTGGCCAGCTTGAGCCTTATGTGGCTTCTTTGCGGTCTCAAAACCAAACTGGATGGCATCGTAGCCATCCAGTTCAGTAGTGCGGAGCTGTGTAATGACGTTAGGTGTGGCCATAATGAGCGTAACAGCACGAACACGACCATCTTCTGCGATGATCGACGTCATACCAATCTTACGACCCAATAGTGCCTGCACGTATCTGCTCCTTTTTACATAAAAAACTCGGTGTACGCGGGGGTATCTAATCTGTTCTTAGCAGGTTAGACCTGTCCGTCTCACCGATCACATCTGTTGTTTGATGCGAGTGATACCAAGGGATTTTACCCCTTCATGCCCCCTTTGTCAACAGATGTAGCAAAAAAGTGTTGCTGGTAGTGCTTTGATGCACATGACGGTGATGCTAATAATATATGGGTGCGTCATGGTGACGAACGTGTTTGCCCTTGTAGAAGAGGTAAAATGCACATTAACGCGCTTGTGGCAATTTTCAACGTCATTACTGCTGTGCTCTGTGGAGTGGGCGTGGGCCAGTGCCTGGAAAAGGAAGAATACTCCTGGGCTGTCTTCTGGGGTGGCTTCGCCATCACCAACCTAGGGTTGGCTGCGTTAAATCTGGTGTCGTAATACACGGAGTTGAAAAGGACTGAAATGGTAGCAAAGACATACTTTCTGTTGGCGGCAATGTGGAGCTTCGTTGCATTGCTTCATAGCGGCGTGGCAGTCATCTACTTCACAGAGCAGAAGACTCTTCCTGCCGTGCTCTTCTGTGTATCAACGAGCATCTACCTGTGCCTTGTGGGTGGATGCCTGTTTGTAGCTAGGAGTTATAAGCGACGTGATACATGAAGAACGTGAGCTTCCGTGGCAGACTAGCTTCCCAGGAGCGAAAAATGACGCTCGGCATTCCCGAGTGTCTGCAGGAATCATCAAGAGACGTACATCGGGTGTGCGAAACATCAAACTAATAATTTGACGTTTCGCACCCCGCCCTACACTGAAACGACAATGCCGAGTGGCAAAAAGAAGCTCAAGAATGTGGCTATCACAAGGATGGCCATTTCAATTTTGCGGTCAATTTGTAGCTTCTCATGGGTGTTTACGAGTAATCCTATGGGCAGACCAACAGGTAGGGCGAATCGTTGTCCACTGCGATCCAGGCGAATCCACAGTGTGCCCAAAGCAAAGTAACCAATTATCTTTAAGAAGTACAAGCTAGCGGGCTCGTTTGTAGTTTTTTTGGTTTTCTTCTTAGCCATGCATTAGCAGTATGTCACTTGCTCTGAGAAAACAAAAGAGCCCGAGGGCTCAAATGTAGTGAAAGAAAGCGGCCAGTCAAGCTGTTTCAAATCTTAATTAGTACTTTAGCACACTATTGCAGCATATGCAAGCATAAGGATCAATTCTCTGCTATAACGCTGAGTGCCATTGTTAAAGAGACAATCTCTGCAACAGTAGCGAGTCGTGCGACACCTTCTGCCTGTCTGCCAAATCGATCTTTTTTACGGGTCCGATTCAGTTGATCACGGGCATCTGTGCTGGAGAATACCACTTCCTTGCGTCCACCTCGGGTTGTTATATAACCACTGCTAAACTTGATTGGGCAACCGAGCACTGTTAGTGCTGAAGCACCGGTTCGCTCTCTGCAGTAGGTTGCAAGCTGGTCGTAATACTGACCTGTGTGATCATACATTGTCCGCACACCGGCATTAAAGGCTTGTCTTAGACCTAGCAAGGTGGCGCCGGCCGCACTATTAGCTTTTTGTCTCACTGCACTTAGCTGCTCGTTATACCCAATACCCTGGTTAAGATCGGAGTAGTCGCGTTGATTTACGCCGAGGACGGCGTATGCCCCAATTACGTCTTCAAGATTCTTCGTTAGATCCGCTCGTTCATCGCGTGTTCTTTGCGCGAAATGCTGTATGATTTGAAACCCTTCTTCGTTGCCGAGAAAGTCTAACGATAGCTGCCCGTACACCGCTTCAGATACTTTAGGTAGCCCTCTAGAAAGCTGCAGTGCTGGCAGTGCTGTCTCGGTTTTAGTCCCCATTTCTTCGTAGGTTGGATGCATAGATTCCTTTCTTTACTGTGAGCATAAAAAACTCCCCGAGGCTCGGGGAGTAGTCTTATTGTACGTGTGCTCTAGTATGTACATACTAGGAACTTATTATAGCACAAGTCTAGGTGTTACATTTTGATTTCAGCGTCGCAACCAGCAGGTAAACTTAAGTTCATGAGGCTGTCGATTGTTTTTGGCGTCGGATCGCTGATGTCAATGAGGCGCTTGTGAACACGCATCTCAAACTGCTCACGGCCTTTTTTGTACACATGTGGGCTTTTAACTACCGTGTATGTGCTCTTGCGGGTTGGTAATGGGATCGGCCCGGCGATGGTTGCACCGGTGCGCAGTGCTGTCTCGACAATCTGCTTTGCAGACTGATCGATGACCTTATGATCGTAGGCCTTTAGGCGAATACGAATACGTTGTTTGACCTCTTTAGGCTTTTCGTCAGCCATAGATGATACTCCTTCTTGGCGTGGTGTAACATCTTTTTGACGCTATCCGAGCGACAGAACGACTTTTAGTCACCACAATTAATAGTGATGGTACTATACCACCCTTGTGCTAACTTCTCAAGAGCTTATCGATGCTGTTCAATCACCTGCTGCAAGGCCAAGTATGCGCCGTGTCGGCGATCTGGATGCTTGGTGAGCGTGACCAGTAGGTTGCCGACCGGGTTGAATTGATTGTTGGAACGGCGTCTGTGTGTTTCTTGCTTTTTCGTCAAGGTGGCTACGGCGCCACCCCCGCCAGCTTGCTCGCCGAGCGGTTCAGCTTCACGGGTTTGTGATACAGCTCGCATTGCGACGCCGCGACCAAGTTGAGCAGCCGATACAACAATAATGCCCTTCTCGTAGCCCTTGCCTCGGTAGGTTAGGCCGGTCTTAACCTGCAGCTTACGAGTTTTTCCATCGATGCTTCCTCGAATGTCGACATCTGTACGGTCATCCTTGCGTTGACCCCGACGTTCGGCACCCAAAATAGCGTAGCCATCTTTATAATATCCATCAGCAACGCCACCGATAATGGTGGCCGCAACGCCAAGTTCAGAAAATGCCCCGATCGCGTCGTGCTTAGCTTTTTCCGATAAATCAGCGCCCAAATAGCCACGATGCTCGTGAATAACTTCACCAAAGCTTAATAGCTCACGAAAGCTTTGTTCAATAGCACCGGTGCTGACATTGGCGCCACTACTACGTGCAACATCTTCGTAGACTGCACGGAGGCACCATGCGCCGGCATCTCGGATTGCGTTATGATCTCGTAAAAGTGCTTCGGGCCCGAGATCAGTTAAATAATCACCGGCATCGTCGAGTAACGACACTACAGCATCTGCTCGCTCTTTTGCAGGCAGCATAATCCCGTCTACTGGGTAGAGCTGGTCGTATAACTGTTTATGGAATGCCGGGTGAGACATTCGCGAATTATATCACAAAATAAAGGATTAAGCAATACCGAGGTCACAAAATGCGTTACGGTCGAAATCGCTTCAAGGCTTCTAGTAAATTTCTCTCTGTGAAGTGGGCGGCTGGAATAATCAACGAAGGTATGCCTTTACCTTCTCGAGGCCAGAGGTGAGATAGGAGGACGCTTCCACCATCCCATATCAGTTGAGCTTGCTGCCCAATCTTTGGGTAAGACTCTATTAGCTCTGTTACATCACTACCATGTGCGTACCAAATATCTAACGTTTTGGTGCCGATTCGGCCATCGATCTGATCAGAGGTATCACTCACACTGTGCCAGGCTATCCAGCTTATATTGGGTGCTAAATGTACGGTTGGGTATCGGTAGCCATGACTATCTTCTTCCCAGCAGTAGTACGGCTCAAAATCATTCATCTGAGCAACATCTGGCAATTTCTCCACGCTAACTCCTTGTTTAGTTGTGTGCTTTCGTGGGGTTAAGCAACGAAAGCCTCGCATAATAAAACAAAGACAAAGTTGAGTCAATCTTCTATCAATTGAAATGAGCTCCGCAAGGAGCCCATTTCAGAATCACTGGTTGCTTACTTACTTGTTGATCTTGGTTACAACACCAGCACCAACGGTGCGTCCACCTTCGCGGATAGCAAAGCGGAGACCTTGGTCCATAGCGATTGGAGCCAGCAACTTAACCTTAAAGGTTACGGTGTCGCCTGGCATAACCATCTCTTTGTCGGCTGGGAGTTCAACCTCACCAGT
>CAZTXC010000043.1:7277-7756 GCA_964617855.1 uncultured Candidatus Saccharibacteria bacterium
TGTAGCCCTTGAAGAACGGCGTGTGTCGTCCGCCTTCTTCTTTAGTAAGGATGTACACTTCGGCGTCAAACTCAGTGTGAGGTGTGATAGACCCGGGTTGGCAGATAACCTGGCCACGCTCGATGTCCTCACGCTCAACACCTCGGAGCAGAATACCAACGTTATCGCCGGCCTGACCTTGGTCGAGGTTCTTCTTGAACATCTCAACACCTGTTACGACAGACTTGGTCGTGTCTTTGATACCAACAATCTCAACTTCGTCGTTAATCTTGATGATGCCTTGCTCAATACGGCCGGTAGCAACAGTGCCACGGCCCTTGATTGAGAATACATCTTCGATTGGCATCAAGAATGGCTTGTCGAGGTCGCGCTTTGGCTCTGGAATGTAGTCGTCCATAGCCTTGACCAGCTCCATGATAGCGTCTTCGTACTTTGCGTCGCCTTCGAGAGCCTTCAACGCAGAACCCTTGATGATTGGA
>CAZTXC010000044.1:0-5906 GCA_964617855.1 uncultured Candidatus Saccharibacteria bacterium
CCATGACAACATGCAGCAGCACATAGGCCAGAACAAGCCAGTTGACCTTTCGTTGGCTCAGTGTGCGCCGTAGTTTCGAGTCGGCAGCAAATAGCCAAACACAAGGCACTGTTATGGCTGCGATAAGGAGTTCTGGCCAGATTTTGAACCAGGTAATATGGCCTAGATTACTGCCGAGCCACACATATGAAATTGCAAAGAATGGGACTGTAGCCAATAAGCTTACGAAACCTAGCCGTATGGCTTGGCTGGCTCGGTTCTCCCATAATGATAAACGCGTAGTCATAAGCTTATAACCATTATGCCGCATAATCGGCCCCAGTGGTACAATAGCCGCAGACAATGCGCAACAATTCCTCCACTATTTACAGCTTTGTCCTCGTAGTCGGCGACTTCGTGGCTTTGCTGGCAGCATTCGTAACTGCCTATATTTTTCGGGTTAAGATTGATAGCCGCCCAGTAGCCTTCCAAATTGGTGCCGAAAGCTTTGTTAAGATTTTTGCCCTGCTAGTTCCGATCATTCTTATTATTTTCGCCTTGTTGCAACTCTACTCAAGGCAAGTGTACGTTCGTCGAGTTAGCGAGTTTGGCCGCTTAATTGTTGGTTCGTTTGTTGGCATCCTTACACTCATTGGCTACGACTTTGTTAGTGTGAAACCAATTTTCCCGGGCAAGCTCGTGGCGCTGTACGCCCTGCTCCTCGGCTTGTCACTACTTATTGTCGAGCGATCATTCTTACGATGGTTACGCACCCGCCTGTTTATGTATGGCATCGGCATAAACAAAGTTCTTGTTGTCGGCAGTGGTCATGTAACAAACGACCTTATTAAGACCATTTACGATACGCGAAATACTGGGCAAAAGGTCATCGGTGTTATTGGCAGAGAGTCGTCGCTCACGAAAAAGCTTGAGATCCCAACCTACAACACGCTACACGCCATTGACGATCTAGACATCGACACCATTATTCAAACCGGAAATCTTGGTGATCACAATCTCACCAAAGAGCTCATTACCATGGCTCAAGACCATCATGTCGCGTATAGGTTCGTACCCGAACAGTCACAGCTCTACACTGGCAATACGCAAGTTGAATTGTACCAAGGCCTGCCGGTCGTTACAGTTCAGCCAACCGCGCTCATTGGCTGGGGGCAGCTAGTAAAGCGCAGTTTCGACATTCTGGTCAGCCTAATCGCCCTGATTATTCTTTCACCAGTGATGCTCATCGTCGCAATACTCGTTAAAATTACCGACCCTCGTGGCCCAATTATCTTTAAGCAAGATCGCTTGACGCGTTTCGATCAAAAGTTCAAGGTTCTCAAGTTCCGTAGCATGAAGCAAAAGTATAGTGGGCATGGTGATGAAGTAGAGATCTTTACCAAAATGGGCCGCGAAGATTTGGCCAAAGAGTTTATTAAGAATCGTGGCAAAGTAGAAAACGACCCGCGCATTACTACCATAGGCAAATTTATTCGTACCTGGAGTATCGACGAGTTACCGCAGCTTTTCAATGTATTGAAGGGTGATATCAGCCTGGTTGGTCCACGTGCGGTCATAGAAAATCACGCTGAGGAATACAAAGAAAACCGAGCCCTCATGTTAAGTGTAAAGACCGGTATCACTGGCTTAGCTCAGGTGTCTGGCCGAGACGACTTAAGCCTGGAGGAGCGTATTAAGTTGGACATATATTATGTACAAAACTGGAGTTTTTGGATGGACATCGGGATTCTCTTTAAGACCGTATACACCTTGATAGCTCGCAAAGGTTTCCGCTCCTAATGAAAGTTGCTTTAGTTGCAGACTGGATGGTTGGGGGTGGGGCCGAACGGGTCATCGAAGCGCTACATCAGCTCTACCCAGACGCACCAATTTATACCAGCTATATTAACCGCGGCCAGAGGGAAGTATTCAAAGATGCTGATATTCGCGTGTTATGGACCGGAAAAATCCCTGCTGCCGGGCGTCTACGCAAATTCATTCCAATGCTTCGCGAGCGCGCATTTGAAAACGTAGACTTTAGCGGGTATGACGTAGTCATCTCGGCTAGTGGTGCTGAAGCAAAAGGTATACGAGTTCCACAAGGCACGGTACACATTAACTATTGCTTTGCCCCCACCCATTATTATTGGGTCCGCTACGACGAGTATCTGCGCACGCCAGGTTTTGGCATGTTTAATGGATTGGCTCGTATTGGTTTGCGAACATTGGTGGGTAAGCGCCGCAAATGGGATTATGCCGCCGCCCAACGCCCTGATGTGATGGTGGCAATCTCTACCGTCACCAAAGAACGCATCGCCAAATTTTATGATCGCGATGTGCCGATATTGTTTCCACCGGTTGGGGTTAAGCGGTTCACTGTCGATAAAGAGATCCCTCGCCACGGCCTTGTAACAGCCGGTCGACAAGTTCCTTACAAACGGTTTGATGTTGCCGTTAAGGCCGCAAACAAAACAGGTCGATCGTTACGTGTTATAGGTAACGGGCCCGAGCACGACAATCTGCAAGCTTTGGCAGGCCCTACCGTACAACTGCTTAACAATGTGAACGATCTAGAGATTGTTAATCACTTCCAAAGCGCCGACGCTTTTTTGTTCACCAGCGACGAAGACTTCGGCATTACACCACTCGAAGCCATGGCCTGTGGCACGCCGGTCATTGCATACAAGGCCGGTGGTTCGAGAGATACCGTCATCGACGGGGTGACTGGCATACTGTTCGACAAGCAGACAGCCGGCTCGTTAGCCAAGGCCATCGATAGGTTTGATCACCTGCATTTTGATCCTGATGTTATTCGCAAACACGCCGAAAAGTTTGCGACCAAAGAGTTCCTCAAAGCTTTCAAGAAACTCGTCGACCAGTCAGTTAAAAAACGCTAGCGGTGCTTCTTGCGCTTTTGTGGGTTTCCCTTTAACACCAAAAACCGAAACACGACGTAATTCCAGAAGGTAAAGAAGAAGGCTGCTACGTACTTACCCCAGAGCGGTGAAATGCCAAACTTCTCGAGTAGCTCCAAGATGGCCACGGTCAAGAAGTAATTAACAATCAGGATGATAACGTACCGGCCGGTTTCTTTTTCGACTGGGTCGTTTTTTGTCTGATGCTTGAACACCCAATAGCGCTCCATAACAAAGTTAGTCACCACACCAACTATGTAGGCTGCGCCTTGCGCTCGGATGATGCTCCAGTTTTTTAGGGAATAGGTAGCCCAAAACACCAGGTAATCTGAGTAAAACACCACTATACCCGTGACGAGGTATTGGATAACAGACCCTTTGAGGATTTCACGCCATAATGTGCTCGTAGGCTGCTTTTTTGCCATCTTGGTTATGATTATACCCCATCTGTTAGGAGTATTGTGTTTGTCTTGTTTTTGTGTTATTATAGCCCATCACCTAACAGAGGTGAGATCATTCACAAGCTGCTGCTTTGTGAACGGAACCTGGTGCACCCCAATGCATCGAGTTCCGTTCACATATGAAAGGTAGGTGGTCACGTTGGCCAAACGGAACTCAAGTTACAAGATCGAGACGAGCTCGGCCTGGGGGCTCCCCCTTGGGTACATCATCGTCGGACTCGGATCGCTGCTGTTCTACGGCTTCCTGCACCTCTTCTGGGATGACAGGTTCCTGATGGACTTCGCTGATCTCGGCAGCCAGGGTCGCTCCCTCTGGGAAGGCCTCGGCAAGGTCTGGTTCATCTTCGCCTGGGCCATCGGCGTCAACATCGTCTACGGCCTCGACAAGATCGATCTACCGAACGACACCGGCACCGGTTTCAGCGATTACGCCATCGGTGGTTCCTGGATCAGCCTCAACGCCGGCTTCTGGGAGGAAATCATCTTCCGCTGGCTGATGTTCTTCAACGCCATGGTGACGGCGCAGTTCTTCAACTTCTTGTTGGGTGGCTTCATCAACACCGACTACGGCTTCACCAAGTGGTTCGCCGTCAGTGTTGCGGGGCCGGTTGCCAACTTCTTCACCCTCGGACAGCTCGACGGCTACTTGCTGGGTGAGAGCAACTGGGTCATGGCCACCGCCATCATCGTCGCCGCCGGCAAGTTCCGTGACGGACACAAGTACCAGGGCGCGTTCGGCTACGTCAACAGTTGGTTCATGGGCATGGTCATGTTCTGGCTCTTGCTCAACTACGGCCTGTGGGCTGCCATCGTCGCGCACATCGCGTATGACGCTACGGTCTACCTGACCGCCGGCGCCATGGTGTCGCTCCGGCCCACGCGCCGCAACCCCTACGGCTGGTAGCAGCAGCACAACAACACCACTAGGATCGATAAGTTACGTTCGACGTAACGAAGCAGGCTGCCATTCCTCGCGCCTCTCCTAGTTCACTCCGACCCGGTTCGTTTTTGGTAGCTTAGCTACACAATTACACAGCCGGGTCTTAAACTTCCACAACCTTTCCACATATTCATTATTCTTGTGCTTGCATCAAAATGCTTGCTTAGCATAGTCTGCTAGTACTTAGGGAGGGCACTAATCGACATATCAATCAACGACAAGTTCTTATTTATAACGTAACGGTGGAGGTGGGTAATGTCTAGATTCTGGCAGGGAATTATTATTGGCGCACTGGTCGCTAGTGCAGCGAGCGTTGCACTTTGGCTAAGATCAAAAAACAATCAGCAGCAAACAAAAGCAAACAACGAGACGATGCAGTATTTAGTAATTAACGAATGGAGCGTGCGCGTCCCGACCGCTATCTTTTCCGACCGCGCAGCCAAAGGCTACCTACTAGGCGCTGTCGACGTAGCTAAAGACAGTCAAGCACTTGTGTTCCTTGACGAACCTCTTTCGGAGATTGCTGCTGACTTAGGTGATGTCGTGATCGAGCGAGCCAAGGCCTGCCTGCCTTACTACCATGGTGTCATGAGATCACCCAAGGACATACCGTTTGATGACCTTCCTGTTTCCGAAAAGAGGCTGGCCAACTTTGACTACCGACCTATGGTGCCACAGTCTACGTGCAGTACTGATCCAAGCGATACCGGCTTGAGTGAATTCGATAGCCACATCCTTACCGTGCCCAGCAGCGAAACAATCATTAACGCTTTTGTAGCTAAGTAACCGAGGAGACATATTATGGAAAATGAAACCCTTCTTCAAGGCGCCCAAAATTCTGAAAGTGATACATCTGAAGAGCGTGTTATCACCTGGCCCGATATCACCAAAGCCGAGCCTCGCCTATCCACCAAAATGCGTCGTATCTTAGCGGCCGGCTTACTGGCAATCAGTGGACTCGGAGCCACCTATGCACAAAACGAGGCTGATGCTGACGGTGGCTACCCATGGGATGCCGCCCAGCCCACCGGACAACTCAGTGCCTTTAGGCTCAATGGCAGTATCTACGACCAGAACGGGTTTGCATACAGAAACTGCACATCGTATGTCGCTTGGAAACTTGGAACGTTGGGGGTCAGAGTACCCTATGGCGCCAACCTTGGTAATGCTACAACATGGGACAATAATGCTCCTCGATTTGGCTACGCGGTGGATGGTGCACCGCGCGTTGGTGATGCCGCAGTGTGGGATGGCGCATGGGGCCATGTGGCATACGTCGAGGCGGTTGACACCAAAAACACTGCGTCTCCAGTCGATGACACCGTGACAGTCAGTGAGTATAACTATTCCCCTCCATACGCTGGCCGCTATGGTGTTCGTTCTGGCGTTAAAGCTCCCCACTACATTCATTTCCTAAAACAAGCGGCACCACCTACACCTACACAAACGCCAACCCCGGGAGGACCACGTCCAACACCAGGCTGGGAGCGACCCCATGTCTACCAGATGCTCCACCATAACTCGCCATACAATAATAGTGAGTTAAAGATCTTTGATAGCCGCAAGGACTACAAGGACTACCTTGGCGGCTGGCAAACACCAGAAGGTCAG
>CAZTXC010000044.1:5916-7660 GCA_964617855.1 uncultured Candidatus Saccharibacteria bacterium
CATTCAGGTGACGACTACGACTTTGTTGTTGGCGATGTGAACGCCGACGGCATCGTGGATGGCCTTGGGCTGTTGCACCAGAATACTGGGAGCGGCATGACGGAAGTGCATATTATTGATGGAGCAAAAAGTTACCAGGGCTGGCAGGGGGGCTATACATCCCCAGATGGCTGGCACCGTGACGAAGACGTCTCCTATGCACTCGGGGATATCAACCGCGATGGCCGCAAAGACTTGGTTAGTATCTTGCACTACAACACCGGGAGCGGCATGACAGAAGTGCGCGTGTATGACGGCGCACACAGCTTTACGCGCTGGCTTGGTGGCTGGCAGACCATAGATCCTTGGACAAATGAACACGACGTAACCTACACCATGGGCGATTACAACCGAGATGGCATTCTCGATCTGTACAAAATCGCCCATAAGAACACCACGACCGCTCGAATTGAGGCACACATCATGGATGGTGCGACAAATTTCAGGAGCTGGCTTGCTCACTTAGTACTGCCTGAGTGGTCTCATGATGGGGAAGATGTAGATTACGGGGTTGGGCAATTCAGCGGGCCCGGCTCAGCTGACATCTACCAAATTCAACACCGACTGACACCTAGTGGTCACACCGAAGTGCGCATCTACAGTCAGAGCAGCAGCTACAGCAAATTAGTTGGAGCCTGGGCAATGCCTGAGTACTGGCACGACACCAAAGATGCCGTCTACGCCGTACCGAGTTAATTCTCTGTTACCATACAGAGGTGAAATTCCAGAGCATCCATGATCGGAACATAACAGCCAACTTTGAAACTGCATTGTTGCAAGGCTTAGCACCGGACGGGGGCTTGTACATGCCGGCCGGCGAGATCCCGGAGCTGAAAATTGGGGCAGGGGAGCTAGCAGGGAAGCCCTTCCCTGCTGTCGCCGAAGCTGCCCTATCCCCCTGGCTAGTCGACGACTTAGGCGCCGATCTGCACACCATTTGTGTAAAAGCCTTTAACTTCCCTATCCCCATCGTTGACGTCGGGCCTTACAAAATACTCGAATTGTTCCATGGCCCCACCCTAGCCTTCAAAGACGTTGCGGCTGGTTTTCTAGCCGAAGCAATGCAGCATTATCTTGCCAAGCGCAACGAGAAACTCACCATAGTGGTGGCAACCAGCGGCGACACTGGCGGCGCCATTGCCCACGCCTTTGGCGACAAGGCCAACGTAGATGTATACGTACTCTTCCCTAAAAACGGCGTCAGTAAGTTGCAGCGCGAACAACTCACGCGCGTTGCCAGTAACGTTACACCGCTCGAAGTCGACGGCACGTTCGACGATTGTCAGGCCATGGTTAAACAAGCCATCGGCGACAAAACCCTCAAACGGAAGATCGGCAGCGCTAACTCCATAAACATTGGCCGACTGCTTCCCCAACTGACCTACTACGTCTACGCCCGGGCTCAACTTGGTGAATACGACGTTGCTATACCGTCGGGCAATTTGGGCAATGCGGCCGGGGCCTTGCTGGCTACGGCGATGGGTGCTGGCCCAGAAACTATTACGCTCGCTACCAATGCCAACGATACGCTCACCAAGTTTGTCGAAACTGGCACCTTCACCCCACAACCGAGCCAGGCCACCCTTTCCAATGCCATGGACATTGGCAGCCCCAATAATTTCCCACGGTATTTTAGCTTGCTTAATAACGATGTGGCTTCGTTTAGTGAGCTCACAAATGTCGAGACCATATCTGATGCCGAGAC
>CAZTXC010000045.1:0-7623 GCA_964617855.1 uncultured Candidatus Saccharibacteria bacterium
TGCCCTGACGATCGGCTTCGTCAAAGATAACGAAGTTACGATTTAAGCCAATCTGCTCGGCCTCCTGGCGCAACAGACGTACACAGATAGCGTGGAACGTTCCCATAAAGGGCATGAAGCTGCGGTTATTTGGATCCTGGCCGCACAGCTCAGCTACACGATGGCGCATTTCTTTGGCAGCCTTGTTCGTAAAGGTGACGGCCAGGATGTTATACGGTGTGGCCCGCTTAGTGGCAATCAAATATGCAATGCGATGCGTCAGCGTCTTGGTCTTTCCGGACCCCGCCCCAGCCTGAATTAACACCGGCCCATCGACGGTTTCGACTGCACGACGCTGTTCAGCGTTTAAGCCCTCCAGGAGTTGCTGCATCTTATTATTGTAACAAAGCGCTTAAAACAGATCGAACGGTAAGCTGAATGGGGCCTTAATTATTTCGAGGTCCATCACCACGTAGGCAGCAACCGCGGCAAATAATACCAAGACTAATAAAAATCGGAACCAGGGGAATCTCGGACCGGTGTCGACGGTGGCTGGATCAATAGGCTTGAAGACAACGCTCGTATCAAAAACCTTGGGAGAACTTAACGCATTACGTGCTTCTTGCGCACTCTGGTGAACAGCCGCGGCCTCCGTGCGAGCACCACGGGCATGTCCTACAATAAAGCCTTTTAGCTTGCCCCCGTCGTCTGCAGCGTCAGACATAGGTGATGGCTTAACAAGACTTTCGATTGGCTTCTTTGCTGGCTGGGTATCTTCTTCATCCTCGATCGGGTTGTTCTTTAAATAGTCTATCTCTGCTTGGCTTAATCCTTCTCGAGCAGCCTGCTCTGCCATGTCGCTACTGGATTCGTCAACGCTGTCTAGGTCGTCGAACCACTGCTCCATCTGCTCTGTACTCATGCTGGCTGGATCTTCTGTTTGAGAGAGATCGAGCTCATCCGCACTTGGCAGATCGGTGTCTGGTATGTCCTCTTCTGGAGCGATGGCTGCCGGAGCCGCAGGCTCAACCTTTGGTGATGCCTTCTTTACTGTCACGATAATTTTTTCGGCGTCATCGACTGGTGGTTTAGTCGCGGATTTTAGTTTGGTAGCTGGTTTTTTGGCAGGGGTCTTGGGTGTCGCCTTTTGAGCGGAGACTTTTTTTGTTACTTTCGGTTTGCTCTTAGCTGTAGGCATGGTTAGTCCTTGTTGCGGTTAAATCGCTCCGCAGCCTCAACAATATTCGTAAACTGTGAGTAATTCAGACTGGCACCTCCAACAAGTAGACCGTTGACTCCCTCAACGTTCAGGAAGCCTGTGGCAGTATCGGCAGACACACTGCCGCCATAAAGCACGCGAACACGCTCAGCAGCGCGCTTACCGAACAGATCTGCGATGTATCCGCGGATGGTATCGACTGCTTTTTTTACTTGATCAGGTGTGGCTATTTCGTGATGGGCAAAGTCAACGCCATTGCTCAAGGCCCAAACGGGTTCATAGGCAATAACCAAGCGTTGTATGTCCGAGGCAGTAACTTGATGCAGACCGGCTGCAAGCTGATCGTGTATAACGCGTTTTGTCTCGTAGTTGTCTTTTTGGGTTTTCGTCTCGCCGACACATAGTACGGGCGTGATGCCATTTCGAAACCCTGCAGCTATTTTGTGCCCAATATCTTGGTTTGATTCGTTGAAGACATGTCGACGCTCAGAGTGACCGACAATTACATAGTGGACAAGGTCTCGGAGCATCGTAAAGCTCACCTCGCCAGTGTAAGCACCCTCATCCTTATAGTAGGCATTCTGGGCTGCTAGCCTAAATTTTCGGCGATCAATCTGCAAACTCAAGGGCTGTAAGACCAGCATGCTGGGAGCCAGTACAATCTCAACTTCCCGTGATATGCGAATGCGCTCGTGCAAACGATGCAAAAGGATACTCGCCTGAGAAGTATTCAGGTGCATTTTCCAGTTGGCGATGATAAGCGTTCTAGCCATTGTGTTTATGCTTCACTTATCAATATTGTATCAGAACTAGTAACGATGCTCTATTTCGATGCTCACACATCTCATCAGCGTAGTTGATTCTCTACGGATAGAGCAGCGCCAGGAGAGGATTTACGTTCAGCGTGAGCCGAACAACCTTCTCTGGCGATCTGCTGGGGAGTTATTGGGGCGTATCTCCTTAGAGCCCTATGTGTTGTGCCCGTACCTAGCGGTACATGAACGATATCGGATCGTCCTGGATGGAGCTGGGAGCCAGACCGTATTCGGGGTCCAACTGGGTGAAGGTGGTGGAGTTCCGCATCAGGGAATCACGGCCGGAGCCATAACCCACCGACACGGTGTGCAAGGTGATGTCATCGCCGAGCACCGCTCGCACCTGTTCCGCCGTGAGGCCGGAGTCACAGTCCGTGATGAGCAGGATCTCGGGATGGTCACCCGACTTCATGCTCTTGCGGATGGTGCGTGCTGCTGCCTTGATGGCCATCAGCACGTCCGTGCCGCCGCCGACGTCCCGGGTGCCTCGACCCGAAAGTACGTCCTGCAGCAACTGCAGCTTGCCTGTCTCGCCTTCTCCGTTGAGAACCGGCCCCATCTCGGTACCGAACGGTGAGTAGAAGTAGCGAGACTTGTCCTTGCGGTGACAACCGATGATCACCATCAGCGCCGCGATGGCGTAATGGATGCTGGGCCCGTTCATGGAGCCCGACCAGTCGACCACGGCGTAGAGCAACTGCTCTTGAGGGTCCTCCGGCACCTCGACCTCTTCGGTGTAGCTCTCGATCTCGGTGCGGGGCACCTCGGTCGGAACGTCCACCGTCCAGGTCTTGGTTTCGGTCTCCCTCGTTTCCTCGACGTTGGTTCGCCGCACCAAGCGCTTGCGCGCGTAGCGCGTGCCGAGTACATCCTCGGGCATCACCAACTCGGTTGGGTTCGCCAGATCGAGAAGGTGTCGAGCCCGACTGACCGGAGCCAGATCGAAATCGTCCGCCACGTAGGGGACTGCCTGGCGCCGACGATGGGTCTTCGTCTTGGATCGCGTCGCCGGCCTGGGGAGCACGTCGATGACCGTCTTCTCGCGCTGCTTGGTGAGCGGCACGGTCTTGGTCTGACCCGACGTGGCCAGGTTGGCGATATCGAGAGGCTTGAACGGTCGCCCGTTCAACCACTCGACGATTCGTTGCACCCACTGCGGATTGACCTTGGTGGCGTTGGGTGAGTACAGCGTGCTGTACCCAGAGCTGGTCACCACTTCGTCGATCAGCGCCTGCAGCTCGTCCTCGCTCATTCGGAAGGCCTCCCACCCATGTGGCGTGAGGTCTTCGTTGGTAACGAGGTCGATGATGCTTCCCTTGTGGCCGGCGTCGCGCCAGGCGTCCATGACGGCGTTGAAACTCTTGGTCACCAGTTGCTGGTTACCGTCGCTGTCGTAGTACGCCAGGTCGTGCCGCTGGTCGGCACCTGGGTTGTCCGGGTCCTCATCGGGGTCCGGCTGGGGCATGCGCAGGTCGGGCTCGGGGTACCGGGCATCCTCTCGGAACCAGTCCAGAACCCACTCCCACGCGCGCTTGACGACGTTCTCCCGCTTGCGAGCGTGGCGCGGCGCCGTCATGCCCAGTCACCAAACCACGGGAAGCGGGTCGGTTCACCCGGATCGTCGAAGGTGTCCAGCTCGGCCTTGATCCACTTGCCCAACTGCTGGACGCAGTTGGAGCCACCGTGGATCAAGCGATCGATCGCCACCTTGGCGTCGGTCTGGAGCGCGGTGTAGGCCGTACCGCCGATGGTCAGGGCGATCGGGTTCGCACCGTCACGGTGCTTGCGGATGTCGGCCAGGTCGACCGCCACCTGCGCAAGCCCCTCGAAGGCCTCCGCCTCACGCTGGCTCTTGGGGAGAAGCCAACCACAGACGTCGGTCCAGGCCTGCTCGTCGCTGGGGTCGTCGTTGCCGGCGTGCACCAGCCCGTAGCGAAGGGCCTGCAGATCGGCGAACTCGACGACACCTCGGTTGTTGAGCGCAGCCGCCGCCTTGGGGAGGTCCAGTAGTTGGACCTCGGTCCTCGGCGTCACCGGGAGCATCAACCGAGCGGCCTCCTCCGGGCTGTAGGGCGGCTCACCCGTGTAGTTCGGGTCCTGCGCCGCAGCCTGAGCGTCAGCTTGGATCGCCTCCTCGATGAGGGTACGTCGCCGGTTGTTGAAGCTCGCCATGAGCATGGCGTGCATCACGCGCGGTCCGGAGCCGAACTTGACGCTCGGCACCGATCGACTGAACTCGTCCAGCGCCTCGTACTCCAGCGCCTTCGGGGTCATGCCGCCGTTCATGCGGTACTCGTACATCTCGAGTCGGTCGAGCAGACCCCTGGCACGTGGGATGTCGCACTTGAACAGGATCCGGTCGAGCAACGCCCGGGTGGCCTCGTTGTCGCGGAAGAAGTTCGTGGTCATGATGACCGTGTGCAGCGGGATCGGGTCGACGACCTGGTCCTTGGTCTCCAGCCGTCGTTCGTTGAACGTGGTCAGGAGCATCCGGAGCAGCATGTCGGGCCCGTCGAAGAACTCGTCGGCGAACCAGAACACGACCGCAGCGACGCCACCTTCGAGGTTGTAGATCTCACGACCCTCCTTGAGCAGGCGGTCGGCGATCATGGCACCGAAGATCTCGTCGCGCTGGGTGTCGCGCGCCATCTGGATGGTGAGCTTGGGCGCGCCCGGGAAGATCCCGAACAGCAGCTTGGCCGTCATGGTCTTGGCGCGACCGGCGTCGGCCACCCACAGGATGTGCTGACGGGTGGCGAAGGCGAACATCGCCTGGGTCAACTGGTCGCTGATGGCCGGAACCGCGCGATCGATCTCGTAGATCGCCTCACGGAAATCGTCTGCGAAAGACACGTCTATCACCTCATATTTTGGGCACTCAAAGTGCGGATCACGCCCTATTGCGTAATCATGCGCGTATTATAACACACTTTTGCAAGTTTTGCTAGTGCTTTAACAGTGGTCGATCATTTGTTTTGGAGCGCTTCAACCCCAGGTAGTTTATGGCCTGCCATTAACTCCAAACTTGCGCCGCCACCAGTAGATACGTGATCAAACGCCCCTGTTAGCTTACGGCTTTCAATATAACTCACCGTGTCTCCACCGCCCACCAGGCTAAACGGTTTGTGGCCGAACCCTCCGGTCAACGCATCGACAATCAAGTCAGTTCCATGAGCAAATGGCCCGATTGGCCCCTGAAGACTTGCTGTTTCAGTCACGCCCATTGATCCATTCCAGACGACCATTTTTGCCAGCTGCATTCCTCCGGCAATAAAGGCGCCCGAAAACGGACCAATATCCAGAATCATTTCGTCTGCACCAACATGGCTGTCTTCGCGCGGTGGACGCTTAGGATAATTTTCGATATCAGCGATAACATGTGCACTCCAGTCAACTATGCGCGTCTTAGCCCCAGGTTTTATATCTGTTGCTACAACTCCATCTTGCGGTAGGTAGAATACAAAGTCGCCGTTTTTTGCCTTCTTCTTTGCCTTTGCCAAAATCTCCTCTGCCAGCTCAACATCATCCTCATCTACCAAGCTATCACCAATATGTACACCTTTCGCTCGCAGGAAGGTATTGGCCATTGCTCCGCCCACAACAACAAAGTCCGCTAGATCGATGAAAGCGCGCAGCACCTCTATTTTATCGGCTATTTTTGCCCCACCAATGATTGCCATGAGCGGCCTTTCTGGTTTTTCCATGGCCTGAGTGATCGTTGCGACCTCTTTTTCGAGCAGTAACCCAGAGACGCTTGGTATATAGTGCGTCACCCCTTCGGTGGAGGCGTGAGCGCGATGAACCACTCCAAACCCATCTTCAACAAAAACATCAGCTAACGATGCCAACTGCTTGGCGAAATCAGGGTCATTTGCTTCTTCTTCTGGATGAAAGCGTACGTTCTCCAGCACCAGCACGTGCCCAGGTTTAAGTCGTTTTACGGCTGCCTTAACTTCTGGGCCAACACAGTCATCGGCAAATTGGACGTCAGTTTTAAGAAGTTCCCGTAAACGCTTGACCACCGGTAATAAACTTGCGTCCGGATCATACTTGCCCTCTGGTCGTCCTAAATGTGAGCATATGATAAGTTTTACCTTTTGCTTCAGTAAATACTCTACCGTTTGCAATGATTGCATAATCCGATAATCGTCTGAGATCTGGCCTTCGAAAACGGGTACGTTAAAATCAGCCCTCAACAGAACGGTTTTACCTGTTAGCTTGATATCGCGAACGGTCTTTTTTGCAAAGCTCATTCCATAACTCGTACTTTAATGGTGTCAGTGCCGCCAGTCACTCCATACTGACCCGACGCCGTGACTATAATGTCACCTTTACGCAATAATCGTTGTTCGCGCAGCCAGTTAGTCAGTTTGGTGGCTTGTTTTTCGTCATCTGGCCGCACAAAGCTCATACCACCGTACACAAGCGCTAGTTGCTGGGCAACGCGTGAAGAACTAGTGACCATTAATACCGTTCTTTTTGGACGGTAACTCGCTATGGTTTTAGCGATCGTTCCAGTTTTCGTTTCGGTCACAATAGCCTTCGCATCAACCTGTTCGGCCAACCTGATGACCGCTGTTGAGATGGCGTGATTAACCGTCATCTCGTGGACATCATCAAGAAAGCGTGCAACTAACGGTGAGTTTTCTTGGGTATACATAATGATGCGCTTCATCACCTTAATGGCTTCGATTGGATATTTACCATTGGCTGTTTCGTCACTTAACATCACGCAATCAGCGTTTACGAGTACCGCGGTGGCAACATCTGAAACTTCGGCCCTGGTTGGCTCTGGATCTTCGGTCATACTGGCAAGCATCTGTGTGGCGACAATTGATATCTTGGCGTGTTTTAAACAAAGCCCTATGATGCGACGCTGCAGCACAGGGACTGCCTCGGCCTCGGTCTCGACCGCTAAATCTCCTCGAGCAACCATCACAGCATCAGATGCCATAACGATATCTTCAATACACTGCACAGCCGCCCTGGTCTCAACCTTAGCAATAACTTTTGCAGTCGACCCTAAGCTCTTTAGTAATTTACGCAAGGCATGGACGTCATCTGCTGTTTGCACAAACGACTGAGCCACATAGTCAATATCCTGCGTAACGCCAAAGGCAATGTCACTTCGGTCTTTCTTGGTTATTACATCTCCAGCGAAATCAGTATCTGGCAAATTTATACCTTTGCGCGCAATCAGTATGCCGTCATTCTCGGCCTTTGCGCCCACAACGTTGCCATGGACACTGGTAATGGTCATGCGAACACGGCCATCGAACAGGTAGATGCGTTCGCCACGCTTAACTTTTTCAGTTAGGTCGTACTGAGTGGGAATCATGCCCGTAGTTTCATAATCGGCACCGTACGCAAACCGATACTCGTGGCCTTTGCGAACATTGATGATGTCTGCAAAATCCCCTAAACGAATTTTTGGCCCGCCTAAATCTTGAATAATGGCAACTGGCTTTCCGACCTCCTTGCTTGCCTTGCGAATCCACTTTATCTGGTATATTCGCTCCTCATGTGTGCCGTGGGAAAAGTTCAAACGGATACCGTTCACTCCAGCCTTGAGCATTTGCACGACTGCTTCGTACGTATTTGTTGCCGGCC
>CAZTXC010000046.1:0-7330 GCA_964617855.1 uncultured Candidatus Saccharibacteria bacterium
CGCTACCTCTGTTATGATATATGCAATGAGTTCCCTATCAATCGGCATCGTCGGCTTACCAAATGTCGGTAAATCCACCCTATTCAATGCCCTAACCGACAACAATATTCTGGCGGCTAACTATCCATTCGCCACCATTGAGCCAAACACTGGTATTGTCCCCGTCCCAGACAGCCGCCTACACACCCTCGCCGAGCTGTATAACACCTCTAACATCAAGCCCGCGACCGTGACTTTTGTCGACATTGCTGGTTTGGTTGCTGGAGCTTCCAAAGGAGAGGGGCTTGGCAACCAATTTCTGGCAAACATTCGAAACTGTAACGCTATTTGTCATGTGGTACGCGCCTTTGAGGACGATAACGTTATTCACGTTGACACCAAGCACGATCCTGCCGGTGACATCGACACTATTAATACCGAGCTCATTTTGGCCGACCTTCAAACGGTCGAAAAACGCCTACCCATTGTCCAAAAAGAAGCCAAGGGTAACCCAAAACTAAAACCATTAGTTGAGTTAATAGAGAAGGTCCATGCTGGATTAAACAGCGGCAAGACTATCGGCCAGCTCTCCTTAACAGATGAAGAACTAGCAAATATTCGTGACTTGCAGCTATTAACGTCAAAGCCAGTCATTTATTTGTTCAATGTCGATGAGGCTACCCTAGCCAACCAAGGCCGCCGCGATGAACTGGCAGGTATGGTCGCGCCATCGCAGGCCTTGTTTGTGTGCGCTAAGTTGGAGAGTGAGTTGCGAGGCCTGGATGAAGCCGATGCCAAAGAGCTCCTGGAAAGTTATGGATCAAGTGAACCGGGCCTGCAGCAGGTAATCCACGCGGCATATGATGTACTTGGGTTGCAGAGCTACCTCACAGCTGGTGAAAAAGAAGTACGTGCCTGGACTATTCATAAAGGCGACACCGCACCACAAGCCGCAGGTGTTATTCATGGTGACTTTGAACGAGGCTTCATTGCCGCCGAAATCGTGAACTACGATGATTTGATCGCCGCCGGCTCAGTGGCCGCCGCTAAAGCCAGCGGCAAGGTGCGAACTGAGGGCAAAACGTACGTTATGCAGCCTGATGACGTCGTTGAGTTTCGATTTAACGTGTAGCTAGACGCTCTGCTTGTTGCGCCTCAAATGCTAACTGGTTTTGTGACTGATCAAAGCGTGTCTTATCGCCACCAATGTTGTACATAATTCGCGGGCTGTAGTGCTCAACTTCATGGGGGAGCTGAACATGCCCGGGTAGCTCTGAACCACCGAGCAGTACCAGTCGGCCGGGCATAATATCAATCTCGCGGATTGGGGTAGTAAATTCTTGGTCACCGGGGGCATAAATCTTCATCTTACCCTCACCTGCCAGTGTTAATAATGCCTGGGACGGATATTTGCCGTCTGGCTCATCCACATGCGGCGCGACATTCATACCTTCTGGGTAGCGGATAACTTGGTGCACGTCTTTTTTAGGCCCCATGCCGGAATCAGCCCACCAGGACCAGTGGGTGAATTCCGGATGCTCATCGGCCAATCTTACAAACCCTGAGACAATGTCGGTACGAATCTGCCAGAGTTCGTTTGGTAGCGTATATAGTGGGCCTAGCTCATTAATGCGCTGTTGTTTAAGCTCATCTGTAAATAGCGGGTCGCTCATAATGCTGTCGATAGCTTTCTGGTGAGCATCCGGCGCCTTAAACCAATATTGCTGACGACCCCTGATCGGGTCAAATGGTGTTGGAGAGGATTGGAACACCCGAGGGTCAAACTGATCAACTATTGCGGCGCACTGGTCAGTATCTAGCAAATCAACCACACCCACTCCGGTCTCGATCATTTCGTGAAGACCCGCATCCAACTTTTCGGCGCGGGTTTCTAGTTCAGCTAGGTCGACGTCTACTTCGCTCATATTGGTCCTTAATTCATGACAGCTGCTATGGTAGCAGAAAGGTCTTTGATGGCAGCAAAACTGCTGCCACTTGTCAGAATAGCGACAGCGTAGCTTCCATTTGGGGTATATACAATGCCAGCGTCAGTGTTAACGCCGCCAAAGAAACCGACCTTGTTCGCAACAGCCAAGCCTGGATTAGCAGCGGGTATGCCATTTCGGTAGACTTGCCGCTTCATTTGACCAAGTAGTGATTCACGCTGTGCTGCATTTACTAGAGTACCGTTCTCAAGGCGGACCATAAGCTCGGCCACATCACTCGCACAGCTCCAGGGGTGCTCACCATTTAGTGACGAGCAACCGAAACCAAGAGCATTTAACTCACCATCGACCGCCGACCAGCCCAGCATGTCACCAAAGGCTACAGCACAGTTGTTATCTGAAACAACGATCATACGCTCCACACAAGCATCGACATTTAGTCCACCCTGGCTACTGGTCCAGGTACCATTGTTGATGCGATTGTAGGTACGTTCGATGACAAACATCTTATAGATACTGGCCGTATACATTTTGGCCGTGCCCTTGGACTGTGCGTTTATTGAGGTATCGGTAATACCCCTAACTGCAACAGTTACCGTGCCGCCATGGGTAGCTATCCAGGTGTTAATCGCAGCCTGTAAACGCTCATTCTTAGTCTGAGCTACAGGTACTGGTTTTGGCTTAGGGACAGGTGCAGCTACTGGAGTTGGGGTTGGGGCTGGAGCGGGCGCAGGCTGGGGTTGTGGTTGAGGATCTGGCTGCGGAGCTTGAATTTTTGGTTCGGGCGCAACAGTTGGTGTTGGCTCGTTTGCATAGCTGACGGTTCGGGTTGGATAAACTGCAAATGGAAGTGAGAATGCCAAGATAAACAGCAGTGCGATTGACGTCGACACGCGGGCAACATGGCGCACATAGCGAACTTTTGCGCCATAGAAGCGGTATTTTTGGAGCAGCAAGAAATAGACCAACGGGTCGGTATTGAAGTACATTTGGGTTTTGTTTAGTGTTTGTTATTTAGCTAACATATAAACATTAGCATTTTTTTGCTTTTAAGTCAATAAGTAGCGTACTGAATGATAAGTTTTGGCGGTTGTCGTTGGTGAAAGGTATGAAGATTGGATGTCCTGTGGGAGGACGCACTGGTTGTGCGCCCTCCCCGGACAGTGGTGGTTCGTCAGATGCGGCGACCGCAGACCGGCCAGGGCGAACGACCTCGAGCCTTGTAGAGGGCTCGCGCCATGGCGTCCTGGACATACGGAGGCGCCTGTGAGGGCTTGACGCCGACGTAACTGGGCAAGACTGCCGAGGCGACACCGTTCCAGGTCCGCTGGTTGAACTGGTACAGGCCGTGGTAGGTGCCGCTCTTGGACACTGCACGAGGGTTGCCGCTCGACTCGCAGTTGGCCAGACGGGCCAGCTGAGCGTCACTGAGCGACCTCGTCGTACTTCGACTCACCAACTCACGATGAGCCAACTCCTTCCCGACCCGGTGGCAGGCGTCACCCTCGTTGCCGTCCACCTGGAAGGTGTTCTGGCAGCTGGCTGTTGCCGTCTGGGCGGAGAGGCCGAAGAAGGAAGCTTCCTTCTCGTTGCAGGCCGTGGACACGATCATCATGGCCATGGCCACGAGACCGATGGCGGCGATGTTTCGCTTCTTCATGTGATTTCACCTTGTGAATGTACGATGAGTCTTCTTCAGACCCATCATCGGAGGGTGTTGGCCTGGCTCTCGCCGGTCAACTTCTCTGGTTGAGATCTTATTGGTAACAAGCCACACCTAAATAGTCTGGGTGCAGATTGCTACCAAAAAGAACTCCCAGGTTGTCAGATTGTAAGCCGTTCTTGCCGCTCATTCCATGAGTGATCAGGCTTAAAGTCCGAGCTGCTCAAGTTTGCGAAGGCGTAATTCCTTCTCCCTGTGCAGGCGCTTTCAGACTGGTTTGACAACCGCCATCCGAAACATTAACAGATTGGGCCGATTTTTGCAACCCCTTTCGCACCTCAGCAATTTAGGGCCTTTGGGCCCCTCGAATGGCCATGCGACTGGCCGCAATGAGCACCGAGTGAGCAGTCCTGCCTAGCCGAAAACGAGGTGCCGAAGCTGTCGGAAAATCGGCTGTAGCTGAGGGCGGCAGAACATTGATTAACTGGGGAGCTTCAACGGCAGTTTGCTGATAGCTCTGGTAACGTCGCTGTCGATGCTGCCAGTCGGCGTATGTTTCCATGACACGTTCCTGAATGTACCCTGACAACTGGCGTAACGCAGGTTGATGCCACGATCTAAAATGGACGGACTTCTGTGGTAAGGTTATCCTCACCTGAGCATCCAGCACCTTAGACTCAAAGGTTACCTCGCTAATCATGTCGTAACGCAAATCTTCAATGTTCAAGACGAATGGCTTTTTATCAACTATCAAAATGCGCTTATCGGTCGCGATCATGGTTGCGAAACCACCTGTGTAAAATCCATTCAGTAACACCTGTATGGTTTCTTGTGGCACGAGGATATTTTTTAGCTCACGCAACTCTGCTCGGCCTGCAAATTTGTGCCCAATACCGAGTGCGTGTAATTGCTGCTGTACAACTTGCTGCGAAACCATGTGTTTAGCCCCTCCCGGTGACTACCCTCACCCTAACCCTAAGCACCAGGCGAGTCAGTGCTGAATGTCACATACCCAGTGCGATAAATATCACACTGTCAATTGACCCCTGTTATTTCGGTCATTACTTGCGCGATATGCGGTGTGATAAATATCCTATATGGACATCATTAAAAACTATGTGATAATAAGATATGTTGGCAACTGAAGAACAATTCAAATTACTCCACGATTTCTTTATGAGCGGCACTCGTTTGGAGCTAAAACGAGGGCAAATTATTGACCGATCCGATGAAGAACCCTTCGGGGTTTATTTTATAGAAAGTGGCTTCGTCAAAGCCTATGCCATCACCAAATACGGTGAGGAGAACCTGATGGTTATTCGTAAGGCTGGCGAGATGTTCCCCCTCATTCGTACCTACACCGGTCTGCAGCGAGATATTCTCTACGAGGCCATGGACACGTCAGTTATTTGGCGCCGCATGAGCGATGACTACCTCAAGTTCGTCGAGGACCATCCGCAAATACAGCCCGCCCTAATCGACATAGCCATCGATATGTACCTGCTCCACTCGGAACATCTGAAAAGCCTCGAGTACCGTACGGTGCGCGAGCGGGTTATCTCGTTCCTACTAACGTTAGAGCATAGATTTGGTCGTAAGATTGGCGAGGGCATATTGCTTGACGCTCCAATCCGTCGGCAAGACATCGCCAGTTCGGTCAGCGCCACCCGCGAAACCACCAGCCGAGTACTCACCTCCCTCACCCGCAAAGGCCTGATAGCCGAAAAAGACGGTCGAATTGTCTTACGAGACAAAGCCTCGTTACGCGCGTTTCTTTAGTAGATAGAACCGCTCAACATTACCCTTACTACCAGCCACGGCTGAGTCGGCCTTGTTTAGAATAACGAAGGCTGCTTGTGCCCAAACTTCAAAGTCCTTTAGGACATCTCGACGAACCCGGTCGTTTTTAAGGACGCCACCATTTGTTTGGTGCTTGCCGGCTTCGAACTGAGGCTTAACCATGGCGACAATTTGGGTGTTTTTAGTGCTGAGCTTGGCAACGGCTGGTAAGATTTGGCGCAGGCTAATGAAGCTGACGTCTATGACGATTAGGTCGAAGCTGTGGGTGGTTGAAAAGTCGCGAATATCGGTCTTTTCGTGCAACTCCACTCGCGGATCAAGGCGAAGTTTGGCATCGAGCTGGTTGGTGCCAACATCAACGCCGACGACTAGTTTTGCACTATGCTGTAGCGCATAGTCAGTGAAGCCCCCGGTCGAAGACCCCACATCAAGCACCACTTTGTCGTTAAAACTAAGTGCTAAACGGTCCGCAATTGATGCCAACTTAAAGCCTGCCCGCGAAACGTATTGATCGCTAGTCAGAAGCTTGATGCTATCGGTATCACCCACGAGAATGCCTGATTTGCTTGCAACCTGTCGGTTGACCATCACCTTGCCCATTCGCACCAAGCTATCTGCCTGTGAGCGATTGGCAGCCAACCCGCGCAGCACCAGGCTTTGATCGAGTCGACGACGCTGGCCAGGCATGAGACTAGTCCTTAATTCGTTCGCGGTAGGTGCCAGTGGCGGTATCTACACTAATGACATCGCCCGTCTTTATAAATGCCGGCACCTTGATGGTGATGCCTGTTTCGACTTCAGCATCCTTCATGACATTGCTTGTAGTGTCGCCCTTAACGACGTCCTCGGCGTAGGTCACTTTAAGTGGGACATTCTTAGCTAGCTCAATACTAACGGGGACATTATTGAAGAGCATGAGCTGAACGTTGTCGCCTTCTTTCATAAAGTTACTGAGATCGCCGACCACCTCAGTCGATACCTCAAATTGCTCATAACTCTCGCCGTCCATAAAATTAAAACTCGAACCATCACTATATAAGTACTGGACGGGCTTAAGCGTAACGTCAGCAGGTTTAACCGACTCGTTGCCTTTGAAGGTCTTTTCGAGCACGCGACCATCCAGCAAGCTCTTAATGCGGACGTTTACAATCGAGCCACCGCGCCCCATAACCTTTTGGGAGTAGTCGGTAACTTTGTACGGCACGCCCTCATACTCGAAGACGGTGCCCTTTTTTAAATCAGTGATTCCAAATGCCATATTGAACACATTTTAGCACAATCACCCCTGTTATACAAGGGTGGCAAAGTAGTCGTCAAGGTGCTCGGCACGGCGTATGAGCTGGGTCGTTTTGTCTGGTTTGAGTAGCAACTCCGCGTGTCGTAGCTTGCCGTTATACTGAAAGCCCATAGCATGAGCATGCGCACCCACTGTATGAAGAACAAGGTAATCCCCTAGCTCAATGGGAGGTAGCGCTCGGTCAACCGCAAACTTGTCGTTGTTTTCGCAGAGACTACCGACAACATCAACCTCTTTGGTAACCTGCTGCGACTCCTTCCCTAGTACAGTGATATGGTGGTATGCACCATACATACCGGGGCGCATGAGGTCCGACATACTGGCATCTACCCCTACATATTGCTTATAGGTGTCCTTGATGAGGTTTACTTTCGTCACTAAAAACCCACAATCGGCAGTAACAAACCGGCCGTTCTCCATGATAATGTTTGGGCCACCAATGTCAGCCAACTTGCAGGTTTGGTAGGCCTTGGTGATTGCTTCGGCAAACGATGTTAGATCAAAGGCCTGTTCGTCTGGGTGATACGGAACACCTATTCCACCGCCAAGATTGATGAACTCGAGCTTGATACCGAGTTTTTCGTGAAGTTCGACAGCGAGTTCAAATAAGACCTCGACTGTGTGCTCCAGAACGGGCCAGTTTAA
>CAZTXC010000047.1:0-7302 GCA_964617855.1 uncultured Candidatus Saccharibacteria bacterium
ATGCGTATGCTCTATGGCGGTATGCAGCACAACCCCCCGTCAAGGTTTTTAAGCGAGATCGGCGGGGATGTGGTTCAATCTTCAGCCAGCAGCGCGCCGTGGGGGTCATCTTTAGATGAGCCAACGTACGAAGTTGACCAAGACGCTGTAGCCAACCAACCGAGCCTCGAAGTAGGTGACAGGGTGCGTCATAGCTTGTTTGGTCCTGGGCGAGTGCTGAGCCTGGATGATGATGTCGCAACAATTGATTTTCAAAAAGGTGGTCGTAAAACCCTAAACGTCGCCTTTGCGCCGCTGGAACGATTATGAACGAGCACAAACGACACTGGCCGAGTTACGTACTAACCTTGATCACAAAGCCTTTACTACGATTTGTTGTTAAGGGTAGTCTTCGATCACGAGTGATTCTGCGATCGGGTGACGAAATACTGCTCGTCCGGGGTCGACTTGGCAGCCAACGCTGGTCGTTGCCCGGTGGCGGAGTGCGAAAAGGGGAAGACCCGCTACTCGCTGCCCAGCGTGAAGTCTTTGAAGAAGTGCGCATTACGCTACAGCCAGAACAGCTTAAACTCATAACCGAGGGACGGCATCAACGAACACCGCGGCTCCACTTTTTTTATAGAGGATATGAGGCCCCGGTTGTCAAACAAGCCATCAACTTTGATAAGCGAGAAATACTTGCCGCTGAGTGGTTTGACATTCACAAGCTACCAGACGATATGTCGGAGTTAAGTGGTAAGATCATCCGGGCCTATTTGGCTGGTCAACCAGTGAGCTTGTAGCTCTGTTCGCGAAGTTGCTACAATAGAGGTCAACCCGGAAGGAGGGTTTGTTGAAGTTTGCTCAACGTAGCAAGGTTAATTGGATGAGGTGGGTGCTCTTGGGCTTGAGCGCTCTATTGTCTGTGCAAGGTGCTGTGCCACGGGCTAGTGCTCAGGGTGACAGCAAGCACCTGGTCAGTATTCATGTTGACGGCCAAACTCGTACTGTTCCGACTGAAGTGAAGACCGTCGGCGAAACCTTGCAGAAGGCTGGCATAGTTGTGTCCAAGGATGATCTTGTTGAGCCGAGGCTCGATACGCCTATCTTGGAGGATGCGTTCAATATCAACGTCTATCGCGCCAGGCCTGTTCTTATCACCGATGAAAATAAAACCTATGTCAAAGTTACTGCCTACACGAGTGCTCGAAAAATAGCTCAAGAGGCAAAGCTGTCAGTTGCTCCTGAGGACGAAGTTGTGCTGGAGCAGTCGTCTGATTTTGTAACCAGTGGCAGTGTTGGCCAACGTTTGGTAGTGCGGAAGTCTAAACTAATCCATCTTAACCTGTACGGCTCTAACGTCGACTTGCGTAGCCGTAAAGAAACGGTCGGTGAGTTGCTCGCAGAAAAAAATATACGGCCAGCACAAGGTGACCAGGTTGGCGTTCCACTCAATACGCCTTTGGTTGAAGGCATGACGCTATTCATTGCCCGCATGGGCAGCCAGGTTCAGACGGTTGAAGAGGCAATCCCATTTCCTGAACAGACAATTCAGGATGCTAATCAATACGTTGGCACCAAGAAAGTAGACAAACCAGGGGTAAATGGCAAGAAAGCCGTCACGTATCAAATTACGACAACCAACGGCGCCGAGAGTAAACGACAAGTCATCCAGGAGGTTATCATCACGCCGCCGACGCCTCAAATAACTATTGTTGGCACCAAGCAAGTGCAGCTGAGAGCCAATGTAGCCGAAGATAAGCAACGACTCATGATCGCCGTCGGCATAGCCGAGAATGAATGGGCTGCGGCAGACTACATCATCGCTCATGAGTCTGCCTGGTGCCCCACCAAATGGCAAGGTACGCATACCTGTCCGGTAGATTTTGTGCCATTACATGCCGTGACTGACATGGTAGGGTACGGCTTGTGTCAATCAACACCTGCCGGCAAAATGGCGAGCGCTGGTGCCGACTGGGCGACCAATCCAATCACGCAGCTCAAATGGTGCACCAACTATGCGGTACGGCGGTATGGCAGCTGGACGGCGGCCTATAATCACTGGCTATCGAGGCATTCGTGGTAGCGCCCAAAAAGAGCTTAGGGCAGCACTGGTTATTCGACCAATCAAGCCTTGAAGCTATGGTGTCAGCGGCGGAGATTGGTCGTGGCGATGATGTGCTAGAGATTGGTCCAGGTCTTGGTACGCTAACAGACCGATTGCTGCAGGCAGGTGCTAACGTGACGGCTGTGGAATTTGATCAACGCCTGGCAGGAGAACTACAAGACAGTTTTGAAGGCTATATTATTGAACACCGACTAACTGTTCACAACGAAGATATTCTCAAGTTCGATCTGACCACCTTGCCAGCTAACTACAAAGTTGCCGCAAACATCCCGTATTACTTAACCTCCAACCTATTAAGGGTGCTGAGCGAAGCGAGCAACCCACCGAGTGTTATCGCACTACTGATCCAAAAAGAGGTAGCCGAGCGGGTCGCAGCTAAACCGGGTGATATGTCGCTACTCAGTGTCACGACGCAATGGTACTTCGAGCCCAAGCTGGGCCCAGTTGTCGGAGCTGAGCTGTTTACGCCACCACCTAAAGTAGATTCGCAAATTCTTACTCTCGTACGCCGTGAACAACCTTTATTCCCAAATGTGGATACACGCCATCTCTTTCGCCTGGTCAAAGCGGGTTTTGGCGAGCGTCGCAAAAAGCTTCGATCTAGTTTGAGTAGTGGGTTACGCTTGGAGAAGTCAGAAGTCGAGGCTAAGTGTAAGGCTGCTGGAATTGACCCTAATTTGCGAGCTCAGGCCCTAAGCTTGGCGGACTGGAATGCTCTACAAAAGGAGTTTGCCGCATGATTGCTAACGACCAACCAACGATATTCCCTGGTAATGTGCAGGTAGTAGTGTCTAGTCGAGCCGATGGATCGGTTAAGTACGGTGTTGATGAAAGCGACGAGAAAGTGGCGAGCAATCTAAAGGCATTAGCAAGCAAGCTCGGGTTGTCAAAAGAACAGATTGCGGGCATTCAAATAGTGTATGACGATGGACAGACTTACGACGTCATTGTCGAGGCACCAGCAGGGTCGTACGATGTAACGAATAAGGCCACTTGGGTGCACTGTGACGCCTTAGTGACGACGCAAAAAGGTTTAGGGATGCTTATCCCGATCGCCGATTGCAATGGCGTTGTTGTGTATGACCCAGAGCACGAGGTGTTGGCGTTAGCTCACGTTGGCTGGCACGCTGCAGTTGCCAACCTCCCCGAAAAACTCATCAACTACCTGGCAACAAAACACCAATCCAAACCTGCAGACTTACTGGTGTATATCTCGCCGTCGATTCGGCAAGATAGCTATTATCACCCAAAATTACATCAGTTAGACGATCCGGCTTGGAAGGATTTTATCGCAGAGTCGAGCAAAGGCTATCATTTGGACGTGTTTGGTTTTGTGCACAAGCAATTGGTTGATGCTGGTGTACTTGAAGATCGTATTGAAGCATCATCAGTAGATGTTGCTCAGTCTAACGATTACTTCTCACACTTTGCAGCCAAACAAAAAGACCAGCAAGCTGGTCGATACGCTGTTTTGTGTGTGTTGAATTAGCAGTATTGGAGAGGTGAGACCGTAGGGCCGTCCGGGGGAGCATGGCGCTCTTGGTCCCGGACAGCCCGTCGATCACAACTTGATGTCGGCCGGCTCCTCGTCCTCGGCGCTCTGCGGGTGCAGGAACGGGAAGTCGTCGAGCAGGTCGCTGCGCATGGCAGGCCCGGTGAAGGGCACGACGCCGTCGGCGTTGAACCAACCTTCCTGGACCCACTCGCGTGTGCCCGAGGTCTGCTGACCGATGTGGCCGTAGGTGAGCCCGGCGTTGTTGAGCCGTTGGGTCAGGTAGATGAGGCTCTTGACTTCGTTGGGGATCTGGATCGAGACCTCGTCGCCGACCCGCTGGTTCCACCTCTTGTTGCGCTTGGACCTCCAGAAGAGGCCCCACTTGCGGCCGTTGCCCCAGAGGGCACACCTGGCACGGTCGACGATCCCGCTGATGCCGATCAGGGCCAGCTTGTGTTCCTCGATGAGCCGCTTGAGCTCGCTGTCGGTGAGAGTTTCGTCCGCTGGCGCGGTCGGCTCCTCGACGCCTGTGTCTGTCATGACATCTCCAATACTGCTAAAGAGCTAAGGGGGTCTCCCTTGCTAACAGTACCATACAACAAAATAGTAAAAATGTCTAGTCTACGAAAGTGAGTGCGTGGCCAATCTTGCCACCACGTCCGGTTCGGCCAATGCGGTGGGTGTAGTCGGCGTAAGTAGTGGGCATGTCGTAGTTAATGACGTGGCTGATATCTTTGATGTCGATGCCGCGTGCCGCCACGTCAGTAGCAACAAGAATAGTTACGTCACCTGATTTAAACGCGTCAATCGCGCGGCTTCGTTGGCTCTGAGATTTGTTGCCATGAATCGATGCGGCGGTAAAGCCTCGCTTGACCAACTCTTTAGCCAGTCGCTCTACCCCAAACTTAGTATCACCAAAGATCAGCACTCGAGTAAGATGGTCGCGAATCAAAAGATCATGTAAAACTTCAATCTTACTTTGATCAGCAGTGACGCGAACGATGTTCTGTTCAACCGAGTCGGTGGTTTCGCCATTGCTGACGCGCACCTTTATTGGATCCTTCAAGAATGTATCAATTAATCGTTCAATGTCATTTGTTATGGTCGCCGAGAAGAATAGTGACTGCCGCGTGGGTGGAATCGTATTCAAAACAGTTGTGATCTCCTTTACAAAACCCATATCAAGCATACGATCGACCTCATCCAAAACTACGGCGGTAAAGCTTTCTAGTTTGAGGGCCTTTCGGTCAGTAATATCCTTGAGCCGTCCAGGAGTAGCGATGACAAAGTGTGGGTTACGACGAAGTTGTGCCAGTTGCGGGTTGATATTTGCGCCCCCAATTAAGGTAGCGCTGCCCAACTTAAGGCCTTTTGCAAACCCGCGTAATTCAGCTTCGATCTGTTGAGCGAGTTCGCGAGTAGGGGCCAGGATGAGAGCTGTCTCATGGTTGTAATCTTTGAGCACACGTTCAATGAGTGGTAGCAGAAAAGCGGCGGTTTTGCCGGTGCCGGTGTTGGCGATTCCCAAGACGTCACGACCATCGAGTGCAGGTTGCATTGCTTGATCCTGAATTGGCGTTGGCGTTTTATAACCGAGCGCAGTCAAGTTCTGCTTGACGACTGGTCGGAAGTCGAAATCACTAAATTGATGCGTGTTGGTGTAGGTCTCAGCCGTTACGGCTACGGCCTTTTTGATGAGTCGACTCGGGTCGATATATTGCTTGGCTGGTCCACGCTGACGTGGAGCTCGAACAGCTGGTGCAGTTGAGTGTTTATATGGACGGGCAGGTCGTCGGTGATCATTACGAGCACCGCGACGTGGTCGCGAAGAAGTATTCACAAGTAATTCCTTTTTGATTTGGTTAGTGAGTTGGTTCGGTAATCGTCTGTCAGTGAACCTCGGCCGTAACCTGCAATGCCAAACTCACTAAAAACAATTAATTGCTATTTTAGCACGATATGTTTTAAAAAGCAAGCGTTAGCTCTTTGGGTTTGCCGGTGCGTACTTCTCGCCCCAGGCCGCCATTTGTTTTAACAGATCACCGCAATCTCGGCCTTTGGTAGTGAGTCGGTAGGCGGTGCTATCAGGGCACTTTTGCACGATGGCTTCTTCCTCAAGCATAAGGAGCCGCTGACTCAACGTGCGGGGGCTGATGCCTTCGAGTGACTTTTCGAGTTGGCTAAACCGACAGTCATGTGCGTACAGGTCGCGTATGATCAAGGCGGTCCACTTGTCGCCAAATACAGCAAGGGTCTTGGCGATACATCCAGGTGTTTTTTCAATTTTGGGGCACATACTTTGACATCCAGTTGGTGAAGATTTACTATATAAAGTATAGCATATTTCAACACAAAACAACGAAAGGTGTAGTTTTGACTAAATCAACTCGTCTTGAAGGCCGTGCATTGCCAATTGTGCTCGCGACAATTTTTATTGATGTACTAGGTGTCGGTATTCTCATACCGGTATTGCCACAATTGATATTTAAGATTTTTGAACCAGCGGGGTATTCATATAATGCATCGCTCATTATGCTGGGTTGGCTAACGGGAATTTACCCGTTAATGCAGTTCTTGGCTACTCCAATCTTAGGGCAATTGTCAGATAAATTTGGCCGAAAGCCAGTTCTTGGGTTTAGCTTGTTTGGCACTGCTGTGGGTTACTTTCTTTTTGCGGTAGCAATTATTACCAAAAACATACCACTGCTGTTTTTTGCCCGAGCCCTCGATGGGATTACCGGCGGCAACCTGAGCGTGGCTCGAGCTGTTGTCGCTGACGTAAGCACGCCAGAGCATCGCACGCGCAACTTCGGCCTAATTGGCGCCTGCTTTGGACTTGGTTTTGTTATGGGGCCATACATCGGTGCGCGATTGGCTGCTCCAGGAGCTAGTTTTTTTGGCTTGTTTAACACACCACATTGGTTTGGGCCAGCTACGCCGTTTTGGTTTGCTGGCGTGTTGAGCCTGGTAAACGTAGCGCTGTTGCTTGCTGTTCTACCAGAAACACACAAACATATTCAAAAAGGGCTAACGATGGCCTGGGGCAAATCCATCGAAAACATCCGTAAGGCAGCGAGTGCCCCAGGGCTGCGGGTGGTCTTTGGCTCAGAGTTCTTGTTTTGGGGAGGTTTTACCTTCTTTACGACGTTCTCCCAGATTTTGCTGATACGAAAACTTAATTTTACCCAAAGTAATGTTGGCGACTTTTTTGCGTATATTGGTATCTGCATAGCACTATTGGCGAAGCGTTTTAAGAACTATCAGATCTTACGCGTTAGTCTTATAGGTAACGGACTGGCATTGTTCCTCCAGCTGCTACCACACAATACGACCCAGCTGCTTATGGTTGCGCCGGCGATCGCAATCTTTAATGGTCTTACGCTGGCTAATGCATCGGCTTTAGTTAGTAGTTCGGCTGGTCCTGAGGTGCAGGGAGAGGTGCTTGGAATTGAGGCCAGTGTTCAAGCGCTGGCGCAGTCCATTCCGGCTATCATTAGTGGTTATGTTGCAACGTTGGGTGTAAATATGCCTGTGCTCGTGGGTGGGATCGTCGTGATTATTGGCGGTATCATGTTCAATATTTTCTATCGCCCCAGCAATCATAAGTTGCATTATGTGGGGGAGCCTAAGTAGGCCTGCTAGTTTCAGGTTCGTATAATTAGTGCTAGTTCTTCGTACCCCGGTGCCGCTAGGCGTGCAA
>CAZTXC010000048.1:0-7280 GCA_964617855.1 uncultured Candidatus Saccharibacteria bacterium
ATTTGAGGTTCGTGTGGTAGCCGACAAGATGGTTGACCCCAAGTTTGGCACAGGAGTAGTTAAGATCACCCCAGCCCACGACTTCAATGACTGGGAAGTGTCCCAAAGACACAATCTACCGGCCGTTCGGGTCATTAACCATGACGGCACCATGAATCACATCGCCGGACGGTTCGAGGGCCTGACAGTAACAGAGGCCAGAAAGGCAGTAGTGGAGGCACTCAAAGAAAAGGACCTGCTCGTTAAGGTTGATGAACACTACAAGAACAGGGTAGGGGTTTGTTATAAATGCGGCACTGTTATTGAGCCGATGCTACTGGAGCAGTGGTTCATCGACATGAAGCCGTTGGCCGAAAAAGCGATTGCGGTTCTTGAGGACAAACAGATTACATTCCATCCGGCGAGCAAGCGCACGGCTGTGATTGATTACCTGAAGAACATCAAGGACTGGAACATCTCTCGACAAATCGCATGGGGCATTCCAATCCCAGCATTTCGTAATATCGATGACACCGACGACTGGATCTTTGACGAGCGGGTGGACCAGGAGACTATAGAGGTTGACGGTAAGAGCTACCGTCGTGATCCCGATGTATTTGACACGTGGTTCTCGAGCGGGCAGTGGCCTTTCATTACCCTCAATTACCCTGATGGCGATGACTTCAACCGCTTCTTCCCAACCAGCCTTATGGAAACTGGTGGGGAAATATTATTTGCTTGGGTAGCAAGAATGATCATGTTTAGCCTGTACGTAACAGGGGAGATCCCATTTAAGGAAGTTTATATCCACGGCAATGTTAAGGCCGAAGACGGCACCAAAATGAGTAAGAGCAAAGGTAACGCTATCAGCGCCATGGAAGGTGTTAAAACATATGGGGCGGACGCACTGCGACTAGGGTTAATGAGTGGGCGCACCGCAGGAGCGCACCAGGCCTACACGCCGGCCAAAATGGTGGGGGGTCGTAACTTTGCAAATAAACTTTGGAACATCGCTCGATTCGTCGAAGGGCTACTGGGAGACGAATTCAGCTACACAGGCAAACCGATGCCAGAAACGATTGCCGATCACTGGATCTTGAGTCGCATAAACGCCGTCTCCTCCTCTGTTGCCAAAGACCTCGAAGGTTACAACTTTTCGGTTGCCCTCGAGAGGACTCATCAACTAGTTTGGGATGAGTTTGCTGACTGGTACATCGAGGCCAGCAAGGCTGAGCCGAACGAATCAGTTTTAGCATATGCGCTCGAGGCAATCCTCAAGATTGTGCATCCATTTGCACCATTCGTTACTGAAACAATTTGGCAAACACTTGCCTGGGAGAAGGACAATCTACTCATGACGCGCGCTTGGCCAGAAAAGACCGTAGTCAGCGCAAGTAAAGCAAGCCAATTTGAGAGCCTTAGAGCGTTAGTCAATGATATTCGTCAAGCTAGTAGTAGCTTGCAGCTAACCAAGCCCGTGCTCGCCTATTCAGCGCATCCTTTGCTAGAAGAAAACCGAGCATTAATCGTACGACTAGCCAACTTGGACTCGGCCCATGTAACAGAGGCAGGGAAGGGGCTACCATTATCACAGTCTCAGTTTGGTGCATGGCTAGAAGTGACAACCGAACAGGTGGCCGCTCAGCATGATAGGTTAGTTGCGGAGCAGGGTAGGGCAAGAGAGCAGGTGGGCCGCCTAAAAGGCCGCTTGGCGAATAAGAATTATACCGACAACGCACCAGCAAAAGTTGTGGCAGAGACACGTCAACAACTCAGCAACGCCGAGATACTGCTCGACAAGCTTACTGACGACCTCAAACGCCTAGCTGACCTCTAATATTTTCTGAATCTCAGCAATCGATTCATTGGGGTGGTAGCTGTCAAACCATATGCAGCGCCAGCCCAACTCTTGTGCCGCAACGATGTTAGCTCTGGAGTCATCAATAAACAGGATGTCATTACCCGTAAAGCCAGCTTTCTGCTCCGCGATGGTGTAGATTTCGTGCTGCGGTTTGATAACGCGCTCCTGGCTCGAATCGACGATGACTTTATACGGAAGGTCTGGAATCTTTTTTGCCGCAAAAAGGGCGTCGATATAGCCGGAAAAGATGTTACTAAGTAGACCAACCGGCATTCGTTTACTGAGTTGGGCGAGATATTGCTGCGCCTCAACGATCGGCTCGACCGCCTGAACGTAGTACGATCGCCAATCAACCGTCTCTACCTCAAGAGATTCAGCCAGCCATCGTTCCAGCTCTTCGGGGCTCATATCACCCTTACAAACAGCATCATTGTAGCGCCAGAACGCTTGCTCTACGAGGTCCAGTGGCTGGTTCGAGTCATGTGCAAGCGCAGTAAACGCCCGCTGATAAAAGCGGACGAGCACACCGTTAATATCACAATAGACGAACTTGGTATGGTGATGCGATTTCGTCTCGCCGCTCGACCCAGCCCTTGAAGGCTTCTGGTTTGGTTCGGTCGCCAATAACTCCTCTACACCCAACCCAAGAGCGACGGCAATTTTGCTTATTGTAAATACCGAAGGAGCGCGAATAGCACCGCGCTCAATCTTTGCTAGGGTAGAGTAGCTTAAACCTCCTGCTTCACAGAGTTGCTGCTGGGTCATTCGTGCAGCTGTCCGGGCAGCTTGTACGCGCTGCCCCAAGAAAAGTGCGTTCATATGAAAATACTAGCATTATATGGCTAGTATTACTAGTCACGTTTCTTATGCCTGGCAACCCGACTAACGAGCCGTCTGATAGGGCCAGGAGGTTGGTCCCAGTTCACCTCTGTTGTAAACATGGGCTCTGGCGCAAACGCGGCGTCTATTCGGGCGTCCTCGGCCGGATCGGGGCGAAAGGCGGCACGATCTGTGGCAACATGTTTTGCGCGCATAATAAGCTCCCTCATTTGTGTAGTAGGCTCAGGCAGATGAACCATAAAGCGCGTAACTGTTTGAGCAATCATTTCATATGGAGTCAAGGAATTAAAGTGTAACTCAAGATGCTGAAAGGGGTTCTTTCCTCTACAGAGCCATTCATCAGCAGCCATAACAATACGATTACGGGTATCGTAGTCTTTGCCACTCACTCCGTAGGCGCTGGCGTAGGCATGCAGAGCGACAAGTATCTCGAATTGATCGCGCACCAGCTGCTTCATGGCCTCTGCGTCCTCCTCGCCAACCCATGCCTCAGTAGCCAAATACGTATCAATTGCATCACTCACTGGCTGTATGAGTGGACTTAGTTCTGGTGAGTGGGAAGCTTCCATACGATACCTCATGTGGCGGAGAGGGAGGGATTCGAACCCTCGGTACCGTTGCCGGCACAACGCTTTTCGAGAGCGTCCAGTTCAACCACTCCTGCACCTCTCCAGTCAAAACCAATTATAACAGAGGTGTGTCTACTTGTAGTCAACCGGGTACACAAGGGCTTCTTGTCGAGACGCTACGACCCAGTCAACTCCTTCAAATCGCTGATGATGTCCATTGCATGTTGCTTCGGGTCAATACCCAGGTATTCCTTAACAATATATCCCTCTGGATTAATGACGTATGTGTTGCGCAAGGTTCCGTAAAACTCTCTGCCCATAAACTTCTTTAAGCCCCAGGCTCCATATGCTTCTTGGGCGATGTGGTCGGGATCGCTCAGTAGCTTGAAGTTGAGGTTGTGCCTGGTAGCAAATCGCTTGTGTGAAGAAACGCTATCCCGACTTATCCCTACGATTTGTGCGCCTGATATTTCTGCAATCATGTCTCGTTCATCACGAAAGCTACACGCCTCTTTGGTGCAGGCAGGCGTGTTATCTTTGGGATAAAAGTACAGAACAAGCCATTTCCCAGCGTAGTCATTCAGGGAGACCGATGCTCCATCTTGGTCCAGGAGCGAGAAGTCTGGTGCTTTCTTTTTGGCCACTAGACGCCTCCATTGCGAGGAGTCAGCTGCAGCCAACTCTCTGGAATTTCAGTCGGGTAGTTGCGGTCAAAGCAGCCAGTACAAACCAACCCCCCTAGCTCACTCGGCCGGACAACTGACTTGATAGCTTTTATGGTCTCGTCAAGTTCGAGATACGCCAGGCTATCGGCGCCGATTTGCCGCCGAATCTCTTCGACCATGTTTGGATGGTCAAGGTATTGGGCGCCGATGAGCTCATCTCTACTACCAGTATCGAGACCGTAAAAGCATGGCCACAAATAGGGTGGTGAGCTAATACGTAAATGAACTTCAGAGGCACCGGCCTCTCGAAGCATTTCAACCAGAGCCGTTGTGGTCGTACCCCGTACCAGTGAATCATCAACCACCACCAAACGCTTACCAGCAACGTCACTCTGAATCGGGTTTAGCTTAAGCCGCACTTTATCGGCTCGCTGCATTTGCTCTTCCAGAATAAACGTCCGTCCGACATAAGGATTTTTCTCGAACCCTTGGGGGCGGGCAACATTCGCAGCCCTGGCATACCCGATAGCAGCTGGGACGCCTGAGTCTGGCACACCAATGACCGCGTCCGCCTCCACTGGAGCCACGGCGGCTAACCGCCGGCCCATCTCTTGGCGAACTTCCGACATCTCGTGGCCAAAAATACGCGATGCGGGACTTGTTAGGTAAATTAATTCCATTAAGCACATACTGCCAAGCTTGGGTGCAATCAGCTGCTCTGAGCGAAGGCGACTACCCTGAATTGTTAGTAGCTCGCCTTGGTTAATCTCACGAGTGAAGGCTCTGGCGCCAAGTCGTGGTAACACTGCAGTTTCACTCGCCACGGCCCAACCATCGCCATTGCGACTGCCAAGCATCAGTGGCCTAAAGCCGTTGGCGTCCCGAGCTACCAAAAGACGATCTTGTTCATCCATCATAATTAGCGAGAATGCGCCGTTAAGTTTAGGTAGGACCCTGGCTAGAGCCTCCTCGCTAGACAAACCTTTTTGACGATAGGCCATCAATGTCTGAGCCAGTCCGTCAGTGTCGGTTACGGCACCGTCTGGGTCGACACCAGCATCACTCATCTGATCCTTGTAGTTATTTAGGTGGCCGTTCTTTTCGACCGAGATCCAGATATCTTCATCGTGGAGTGTGATTGGGTGGGCTGCGCGACGATCAATTTGTTTGCCACCTTTACCTGGGGTAGATGACGTCTTATAACGGGTATGGCCCATGGCATGGTGCACTCCACCCGGTAGGCGACGGATGGTCTTCTCACTCAAAGCCTGGTCAACCAAGCCGACATCCTTGCGGGTGACTAACTCGCCATCCGCAAATACGGTCAGACCCGCCGAGCTGGGGCCACGATGCTGCACTTTTAGTAGACCATTGTGCACCACCGCACCAAGATTGGCACCAGCCACAGAGCTAACTGCTACAACGCCGCATTCGTCTTGAGGTTTAAGTTCAATATCATACACCGCGCGCTCATCTTGCGGCGTGTAGTCATCCCACCCAGCAGTCTCTGGCCTGTGTTCCCCCGTCATTCCATTTAAGTCTACCAGCCACCCAGGTATATTTGGCAAGCATTTTAAGTATTTGTGTAAACCATGGTTATGCTACACTGTAATGGCAAACGTAAAATAAACGAAAGGTACACGTTATGGACGATCAAGCTCCAGTGAATGATCAACCACAAGACGACGCAGCAGCACCAATGGGTGATGCTCCTATGGACGGTGGTGATCAATCGTTCACTCCACCAGCGGCTGACGAACCAGCCGGTGATGACGGTGCCGCCCCAGCTGGTGACACACCAGAAGGTGGCGAAGAAGCGCCTGCTGGTGACGACAGCGCACCAAGCGACCCATCTGGCGCATTCTAAGCCAGCTGTTTAGCTAACAAGGGGCTCCCAGCAGGGAGCTTTTTGTTTTGCTCGCTGCGAGATTAGCTGTGACTTACCGACAAGCTACTAATGATAACCTCGCCGTAATCACTTGCCGCATCTCCCTTAGTCGGGTTTGATTGTGTATAGCAGCCCGCTTTGAAGTACCATCCTGAGCCACTCATTGCCTTGGAGACTTTTGGCGAGCCATTATAGCTAACCGATATAACTCCGTCGCTCACAGATATCTCTACCGTAAAGAATGCTCCTAGCTGGTAGTTAGCATCAAGTATGCCAATATCATCGCCGCCGCGGTCTACATATAGCGTCGATTTTTTTAACCGAATCTCGATGATGTCTTCATTACTGTCGTGAATCTGACCCGCCACTACATCAGCTTTGACGGCAGGTAGGTGCGTAATTGCCTGGCGGATTGTCATCTTGTGTACTCCGCTGGTACTGGACCAACTGGCATTTTGACGGCCAGTACCCGCCATCTCGCGCAACTCGCTCCTGGGGTAATTCGACCCGGATGTTGTCACGCCACCAACCGGCGCCCGAAAAGCGACACCAGCTTTGTTGGCGGCAACGAAGAAGTACGGTTCCTGGCTAAAGCTTGTGAGCTGGGGCTGAAGCACTTCATCAGCCTTACCAGTGGAGACTGTATCGGTAGGGAGGGTGATTTTCCATAATGCTAGGTTGAGCACACTTGCAGGTGTCGAGGCAGGCGTCACAAGCGGGGTAGTAGGTGAGAGGGGCTTTGTTGTTGGCCCAGAAGAAGGCTTAGGGGTCGGTTGCCTTGTTCCCTCAGAATCTTTTGGTGAGTTGCTCGTTTTAGCACCTAAAGCGTTGCTGGATGCCACGCCTGAATCATTCTGGGCCATCTTGGTTGTTTTTGTGTTGCGTATGACTAGCACTACACCCAGGACGATTAATGCCACCGCTGCACTTACCCAAGTTAGAGTGTCGCGGCGCAAAGACATTGCCAGCCAGCGCCGTAAGCGTTGTCTCGGGTTTAGCTTGTCGCTGTGGTACCGACGCATATCCATACCTACATTGTAGCGCTACAGCGCTAATGTTACTGTTTTGCTTTGGACGGGGCAGAATCTTGTATCGTGTTTTCGCCGATGATCAGCTTGTCACCCGGCGCCAACTTGAGATCAAGACTACTCAATGTGTTTCCTGTTAGCATCAGGCCACTAGCACCATTACTAGCTAACACCTCACGACGGGTCTGTATAGTATTGCCCGCGACGTAAACATTGCGTGTGTTGCCATAGGCGTAAACACCCCGCCGACCGCCGACCAGGCTGTTGCCCATAACAAAGTTATTAGCTGATCCCTCATTTATTCGAACATGACTAGCAAGAGCATTACGACTGGTGTTGTTGCGAATCATATTGTAGTCGGAAGCATAGATCACAAAGTTGTCGACGTTGCCTTCGGCGTAGTTGTCCTCAATGACGTTGTAGACCGAGTCTTGGTGCAGCATGTAGCCA
>CAZTXC010000049.1:0-7019 GCA_964617855.1 uncultured Candidatus Saccharibacteria bacterium
CTATATATCGCTTGGTAGCGGATACTTTTTAGCAAACTCAGTTACTTCTTTCTTGATAGCTTTGAGCGTGGCTTGGTCGTTGCGCCCCACAATGGCACGCTTCATCCAGTCGGCAATCAAAGTCATATCGTCTTCTTTAAGGCCACGAGTTGTGATGGCTGGCGTACCAAGACGGTAGCCACTTGGTCGGAATGGAGGTAGGGGGTCGTTGGGAATGGCGTTGCAGTTACCTGTCAAACCAACCGTATCGAGAATTTCTTGCGCTTCCCGTCCGTTGACATTTTTAAAGCTAGCCGGCATATCGATCATGATTAGATGGTTATCGGTCCCATTGGTAACCAGCTTGAAGCCCTGTTTCATGAGCTCATCAGCCAGTCGTTTAGCATTGTCGAGAATCGCTTGGGCGTAGGTTTTAAAGCTTGGATCAAGCGCCTCGCGGAACGATACCGCCTTAGCCGCGATGACGTGCATGTGCGGCCCACCTTGAAAGCCTGGGAAGATTTCGCGGTCGATGAGGGTAGGGAGGTTGTCGATGGTTTTGTCTGGTGCCTTGAGCGGATTGCCGACCGTTCCCTTACTCAAGATTAGTCCCCCGCGCGGACCGCGCAGTGTTTTGTGAGTGGTCGTAGTAATGACGTGGAAACCAGCGTCAAACGGATTTGGGAGTACTCCGCCAGCAATCAAGCCAGCAATGTGGGCCATGTCGGCCATCAGCATTGCCCCAACTTCATTCCCTATTTCGGCAAACTTTTTGTAATCCAGGCTGCGTGGGTAGCCACTAAAACCAGCCAATAAGATTTTTGGCTTCTCTTTTTTAGCGGTGGCGTACATGGCGTCGTAATCAATCTCGCCAGTTTCAACATCTTTGATGCCGTAGCGGACGAAGTTGTATAACTTAGCGCTGCTCGTAACCGGAGCGCCATGAGTTAAATGGCCCCCTTGGTCGAGCTGCATGGCCATAATCGTATCACCGGGCTGCAGCCATGCCTGATACACCGCGATGTTAGCTGGTGCTCCGGAGTGCGGCTGTACGTTGGCGTGGTCGGCACCAAACAGTTGCTTGGCTCGATCAATGGCCAGCGTTTCTAATGGGTCGGTGTTTTCCTGGCCACCATAGTAGCGCTTGCCCGGATAACCCTCAGAGTATTTATTCGTAAACACGCTACCAAGAGCCGTCAATACATCTCGGCTAACATAGTTCTCACTCGGAATGAGCTCCAGACCTTCGCGCTGGCGCTGTTCTTCGGCGTTGATTAAATCTTGTACTGCGGTGTCGTCCATGTTGTTCTCCTCAAGTTATTCATATGGCGGGTCTTGCCTGGTAAATACTTGAGCGTGCTAGATCATGTCACTATTGTAGCAGTAACTGCATGATGGCAGTGCTTGCAAAAGTGGTTTAGTAAGTAAATAATTGCACAATAAGGAGATTCATATGGGACATCTTGATTGGGAGTCGGAAAGAGGTAAAACGTGGCCATTCCTAGAAGACCTTCGATACGTAACTGAGGTATTCGGGACCGAAACCTTTGAAGAGGCTGTCGATGAAGTTGTAGCCACGCTGCGGCAAGAGTGTGGCGCCAGAGCATGTGGCTTAACCTGTCTTGTTATTGAGGAAACCCGAGCCATCGGCTGGGACGAGCCAGTGGCCGGTGGGCCAGGCGCTGATATTAGTGGGCCGGCAGTCATTCTTGAAACTAACTGCTCTAAGGGGCAAGGCTGCACGGACCCTGGCTATGTCGCAAAACTCACTGGCCAACTTAGCACCATTCGCCAAGTCAGTCGCTCAACAATCGAAGAGGTTGAGGTTGAAATTAGTATGATAAATGCGCGCTACGCCCATGAGCGAGCTACTGCTGTGGCAGCAGATGAAGCTGAGATTCAACGGATCCAGGCCGAAGCCGATGTTAGGGTCTCTGCGCTTCGCGGTAAGATTGAAGAAACTATCGCACCTATCAATGAACGCATGGAAGCAGAAGCAGACAAAAAGCGAAAAACCATACTCAAAGCAGCACGCAGTTTGTTAGAAACTGCTGGCGAAGCCGAGCAAGATGCGCTAGCAGCTGCCCACCTAAGCAAGCTTGCAGTAGTTAAAGAATAATCGAAAGGATCTACTAGCGCTATGAAAGTTGAGAGCAAATTACACTTCGACCAGAGAGACATTAGTGACGTTCAGGCCGGTACTGGCTTAGGCTTGGAGGAAATTATTGAGGCTACAGTTGCTACACTGCAAGTAGAATGCCCAGAACAGAATTGTGAGCTCCAAGCAGTTGTCAATGCAAGGAGGGAATTTATTGAAAGTGACCTGAGTACTCCAGAGCGTCAGTACGGCCGCGACGTCGCCTGGGTAGAGTGTGCCATACGCTGTGTCAAAGCATGCACCCAAAGTGACATGCACCTACGCGCCCTCCAAGCTGTTGGTGGGATCCACGAGCAAGTCGTTACACTCCGAGAAGCATGCGATGCGGCAGAACAGTCTGTGAATGAGAGCTTTGCCGAAACGTTAGCTGGGCTGGAGGAATCGCGTCGTCAAGCTGATGTTGCCTTGGCCGAAACTGTAGCTCAAAAGGATGAACAAGTTACACAAGCACGCCAAAATCTAATCAAAAATTATAGAAACAAACTTGGCCTCTGACTACTTGCGGGTTTGACCGCTGGGTGTATCATAGAAGGTACTAAGCAAAGACAAAACAACTACCTATTGAAACTATATCAAGTGTGATATAATTCTAGCTACATTTTGCTATGAACACCCAAAACACCAAAGTTGGAGCGCTCATCAATCGCATACGCGTCGAACGTGGCTTAACTCAAGTTGAGTTTGCCAAACGTCTGGGAACCTCCCAATCGGCCGTTAACCGCATCGAAAAAGGCAAGCAAAACCTTAGCATGGACATGCTAGCCCGAATAAGCGACGTATTAAAATCGCAGCTGGTCCAACTCAACGCCGATACCCTCAGTCTGCGCATCGAAGGCGGCCATCACTTAAGTGGGGAGATCGAAACTAAATCAAGCAAAAACGGCACCATGGGTCTGCTGGCAGCCAGCTTATTAAACAAAGGTACCACCCGCTTAAAAAACGTTCCGCGAATCGAGGAAGTCTTTCGAATGGTGGAAGTGTTCCAGAGTATTGGCGTAGGCGTTCGATGGATTGGCAGCGACTTAGAAATTAAGCCGCCCAAAACCTTCCGCCTGGATGATATCGACCACACGGCAGCTCGGCGTACGCGGAGCGTCATTATGATGATTGGGTCGCTTATGCACTCACTCCGTAGCTTTGATCTTCCGTATGCTGGTGGCTGCAAGCTTGGTAAACGAACCATCTCGCCCTACTTCTATGCACTTGAGGAGTTCGGCGTTAACATCAATACAAAAGATACGCACTACGAAATCACTGTTGGCCGCAAACGACCATCGAGGGTCGTCTTGTACGAGCCGGGCGACACGATAACCGAGACGGTCTTAATGGCCGCGGCCTGCACCGATCAAACTACGGTCATTCGCAAGGCTAGCGCAAATTATGCCGTGCAAGATGTCTGCTTATTCCTGCGTAAACTTGGCGTCAAAGTTGATGGCATTGGCACCTCAAACCTGACCGTTACAGGCATTAAAGGCTTGGCGCGCAAAAACATTACCTACGCCATCAGCGAAGACCCAATTGAGTCGATGTTCTTTATCACCGCTGGCGTGGTAACGAACTCATCGATAACCGTCAAACGGTGCCCCTTAGAATTCCTTGAATTAGAGATCTTAAAAATGCAAAAGATGGGGCTCAAGTTTCAAATATCCGAACCCTACAAAGCCGAGAACGGCTATACCGATCTTGTAGATATAAAAACGCTCAAGCACAACGGCCTACTCGCCCTGCCTGACAAGATTCATGCGCTACCCTACCCTGGCATCAACATGGACAATCTACCTTCGTTTGTTCTTATTGCTGCAATTGCCCATGGCCGCACATTAATCCACGATTGGACCTACGAAAACCGTGCTATTTATTACACTGAGCTTACGAAGCTCGGAGCTCAGGTTGAACTAGCTGACGTGCACCGTGCCTACGTATCCGGGCCAACGGTCTTTAAACCCGCCGAGGTTATCTGCCCTCCTGCGCTGCGCCCTGGTGCCCTGATTTTAACCGCTATGCTTGCTGCGCACGGCACTTCTATTTTGCGCAATATTTACACTATCAACCGCGGGTATGAAGATCTTGCCCAACGACTAAACAGTCTGGGCGCACACATCGAAGTTATTAGCGATATAACCTAACCGAGTAGGTCTTGGCGAATCTGGCTCAAGTCGACTTCTAGTCGGCTCTGCTCATCGCCCTCGATCATAGATAGTGCCACATCAACAGCAAGCGAACCAACTGCAATAAAGCGATCGCGCGCGCTAAATCCATGCGATGACTCAACAATACCGTCCTGCGTCGACAGCAGGACAGTGTCGACATGGCGACGCACTCCCCAGTTTAGATACACCTTGAGTGAAGGATCACGAACTTCGCGATTAGTGCCTTCGGCAAAAGGTTGAGAAATTGGGTGGCCGAGGTATAAATCGTCCATATGTACCGAACTGTTTGTTGCACGAGCAGCTACCGGCGACTTGGTAAGCCCCGTTTTTGGCGTAGTGAAGCCGTGTACCACGTAACGGTCGGTGGTTTCTCGTGATGAGATTTTCAATACGGGCTGAGGGACTTCTAGAGCGGTCAAAAACTGACCCAAGGCTTCGATGGTATCCCCATAGTTCATAACTTCTTCTAAAGTTCGTGCTCGAGAATACACACTAAAACCAAGCCGATGGAACGTGTCTGCAAAGAAATATCGATAGGCTTCTTCGCGACGTACATGAAATCGCTGAGCCAAGGCCTCGGTATGGACATCAATCTCGGGACGGAATGCTTCGGCGGCAGTTTCTGCTTCGGTACGTAAGTCACGAATTCGAGCTTTTATGACACTTAAGTCAGCACCAAGCACGGCCATAGGGCCATCATTCATCGTTGCTGCCGTCTGTGGTGCGTCATTTAGTTTACGCTGCTCCTCAATAAGCTGCTCCGTTTCAGGATCGAGTGTGCCCGCACTGGGCGCGAGACTAAAAACTTGCTCTGCCATACTATTCCCTTGAGTTTATGACCGCATCTTATAACAAAATTGACTTTATTGCTAGTAGTGGTCAGTTCCTAAAAAGATAAGCACGTTATCTGTTTGGGAACTGCCGGGAGTAAGGTGATATTGATGAGTGAAGCTTGCGCCTCAAACGTCTCACACCTCCTCCCGGAAGCTCTTTGGTACCTCTTGCTCAGCTCTCGCTGCGCGCCTTCTGCCCAGCTCCCTTGCGGGGGCCACCACGGTGCGACCGACGCTCGCGCATCAGCAGCGGGTGCCGAGTCCCGTGGGGGCAGTAGTTGGGGACCTTGACGTGGGTACGCGTGAACTTGTCACGGTAGGCCGGCGGAACGCAGCAGAGCTCGACCCGGGGGTCGCTGCACTCGTACCAGACCTCGTCGGCCGGGTCGTAGGCCTCGATGGTGTAGAACACCGCCGGGTCGTCGGACACGAGCGCGTCGTAGAGCGTGCCGTTGAGCGAGTAGACGGGGTAGCTGGCGCTGAGCTCGAACGGATCGCGCCCGTTGCTGCCTGCATCCTCGCCTCCCCAGTCGACGTCGAACTCGTCGTCGTCGGTGCTCGCCGTCGCCCTGCAGACCACGCGGAAGAGCGGTCGGGCATCGAGCTCCTGCTCGAAGTCCTTCCAGACCCCCTCGTACGTCCACTGGAACACCTTGGCGCGGTCCTCGCGGTCCTTGCCCTCCAGGTAGATGACGAAGTCACCCTGCTGGGGGACGCGGATCTGCTCGGTGCCGCCGTCGACGTTGCGCACGCCGGTCTCGGTGTAGACGATCTCGCCGACCTGAGCCGACTTGACCTGCCCGATGTTGAGCTCGACGAACTTCCCCGCGTTGTAGTGCGCGAAGATGTCCGGCCCGATCTTGCGACCGCGCTCGTCCACCGGGACCACGAAACCGTAGCCCTTGTCGTTGTTCCAGGTCTTGATCATTCCTCGCTTGTGCTCCACCGTTTGCTCCTTCTGTTGTGATGTGCGGGTGGTCGGTTGATTGGCCTTGTTGCCATACTGCTGCATTGCGATTCCCCGTTAAGGGAAAGCTGCCCACACAAAAAGCGGGCAATTTTCCCTCAACGAGAGCAATACGCCTAACCGAAGTTGGCGAGGACTCTAGAGGTAAATTTCCAAAGAGCCATTCTGGAGCCTAAACTCGCAGAATGTGATCATTTTACACTAGTTATGCTTATTTGTCAAGGGCCTAACAGGGGCATTAAACGTGTAATGTCACAAAGTTGACTATATGTAAACTAGTGTTATTATTAACTTATGGGACTCCCATATACCACTGTTGAGGTTTTTCACGATGTTGAGTGTGGCCGTCAGGATATCGATGAGGTACTGACAGGTATTGAGATAGTTAATAGCGTCGCCTTGGGCATTCAGGTAGTACGGACCGATCGTCAGATGCGCATCAGCGACCCCGCCGCCAAAGAAGTTCAACCAGCTGCAATCCGCTGGCCTAATCTTCAAACTGATATCACTTTTGTTATCACCGAACGGCCTATTCTTCGGCCCACCGCTGAAAAAGGCATGGATTTTGCCAAAGAAACTCCCCGAGAGGTCAGCGGTATTGAGGTTTCACCGTATGCTTCTGGTATTTCCCTGCGCAAACCGGGCGTACGACTAGCCATAATTAGTACCTATCACGGCTCAGATACTCCTGGGATCACCGCCCATGAAACAGCTCATCTATTCAATATTAAACGTGAGGGAGAGAAGCTCGACCCCGAAAGCCCAGGGCACTGCATAGATGCATCGTGTCTGCTTTTCCCAGTTTCACGGCTTACCAAAGCTGATGTCGTAACAACGGGCTTGAGCCATCGAAAAGCAAAAAAACTCAAAGATGCACTGGGGTATGACCGTTTGCCTGACAATCACCCCGATTGTTTTTGTGATGAATGTAG
>CAZTXC010000050.1:0-7002 GCA_964617855.1 uncultured Candidatus Saccharibacteria bacterium
GCTTGGCTCAAGCTGATGACCTATGTCCGGCTCTGTCCGGCTGAGATCAACGGCTTCGGCTACGTGCAGCGTGTCGACAACCGCACGCTCCGACTCAGTGACCCCGACGACGTGTTCATCACCAAGCAGCGGGTGACCATGGCTTCGGCCGACGTTGACCCGGAGACCTTCGGGCGCGCTCAGTACGCAGCAGTGTTGGCCGGTCGCGAGACCGAGCTGCACCTCCAATGGCACAGCCACGTCGACGGCGACGCCTATCTGTCGAGTATCGACATCGAGAACATCGACGAGTTCGGTGACCTCGGAGCGGACTGGCTGCTGAGCCTGGTGCTCAACAAGCGAGGCGAGTGGGCGGCTCAGGTTGACACCTTCGCGCCGTATCGGAGCACCATCCCAGCGGTGCTCCACATCGACTACAGCGACGCGCCTGCGCTGGATGCCTGCGTGCAGGCCCAGATCGACGAGCTGGTCGAGGTGCAATCGCTTCCCAGGTTGCGGCACCTTCAGTTGGTGTACGTCGATGGTGATGCCGGGGAGGCTGATGAGTTGATGGTGGTCGTCGGCGAAGGCGACAACCCAGACATCATCGGTCTGGAAGATGCCGTCGACCTGTTCGGTGGCTCCCTCCCAATCGGCGGCGGCTTTCGAGTCGCTCGTGACTTGGAGGTGGAGGCATGACCAGTCAGGCAGACTTCACTGACCAGCTCCGGATCTTCGATCCGCGAGCGCACGCCTTTCAGCTGACCATGATCGGCATTGGCGGGATCGGGGCCTCGGCTCTGCCCACGCTGGTGACGCTCGGATTGGACGAGTTCGTCCTCTGGGATCCCGATCGGGTCGAAGAGCGGAACGTGGCCTCGCAGCTGCTGTTCACGCCCGACGACGTCGGCAAGCGCAAGGTCAACGTGGCCAAGCGCTACCTCATGGCCTACGGCGCTCAGCAGGTGGTCAAACACCGTAGGCTGTTCAGTCGGGAAGACCGCGACACCCTGGACGGCATCGTCATCAGTGCTGTCGACTCCATGGCTGCCCGACGAGAGATCTGGGGAGCAGTCAAATACAACGGCCTGGTGCCGTTGTTCATGGATGGTCGTATCGGCGGTGAGCTGTGTGTCTTGTGCACCATCGATCCGTGTGATCCCGACTCTGTCGAGTGGTACGAGGAGTTCATGCTTTTCGACGACGCCGAGGCTGAACCTCTGCCGTGCGCTGAGCGTGCCATCGTCTACCCTGCGGTCACCCTGGGGGCGGTCATGGCGGCCCAGATCACGCGGTTCGCTCGAGGGCATGAGCTCCAGCGCCTCTTCAACGGCAACCTCGAGTGCCTCGGCTTCGAGACGGTGTCGTAGCTGCACCTTGGTGCAGTAGTTTGGTGCAACGTGTCCGTGGTTGCGGCGTGTCTACAGGTTAGTTGATCCCTCGGGATCCTCTCCTCATAGCGCGCCGCAGCCACAAACACAATTATTAATTGACGAAAGAGCGAAAAAGTTATAATATGCAATTTATGTCAGGCATTCCCGCTTGATTGTACCCGCTGCACCGCAGCACAACCCAAGGAGCATCGACATGCCCGTCGCCGCACCCGCCAAGAAGGCATCCACCAAGACCTCCGACAGCACCGTCACCGTCACGGTCAGCCTCAGCGCCGGCCCCAGCCGCAAGGTCACCGTGCCCGTCGGCACCACCGTCACCAAGGCCGTCGCCCAGGCCGCCAGCGAGGCGGGCACCACCGTCGGCACCGGCGCGTCCTACGTCCGCAACGGCGAGTCGACCCGTGGCACCACCAAGGTCGCCGAGGGTGACGTCCTGTCGGCCACCAAGAAGGTGTCCAACGGCTGACGCCTCCGATCACTGACCATCTAGGTCAACTTCTGCTGGGGAGCAGAGCGGCACCGAGCGTCGGTGTTGCACGTGGCTTCGGCTGCGGGATTGGAAACGAGGGGATCCCAACGGATCCATCCAACCCTCTTCCAACCCGCAGCCGACCACAGAATCTTTTCAGACATTTCGTTTTTAGTACTAAAAGCAAGATTTCTGCAAAGAGTGGACATTCGCTATAATCAGCTCATCCGGGCGAGTGGCGGAACTGGTATACGCGGCGGACTTAAAATCCGCTGGTCTAAACAACCTTGTGGGTTCGAGTCCCACCTCGCCCACCATTAGCGATGTTTTTTCTAGCACAAACTGCTATTATTAAAAGGTAATAAGGAGCATCTTACATGATCATTGCACTAATAGTAGTTGGCGTTATTGTTCTGCTGATTGCTGGTTTGTATAACAGCCTGGTTCGCGCAAATGTTCGCGTCGACGAGGCCTTTAGCGACATTACGGTTCAGCTAAAGCGCCGCGCTGATTTGATTCCAAACTTGGTTGAAACCGTAAAAGGCTACGCCAAACACGAAAAGAAAGTTTTCGAAGAAGTTACCAAGGCACGCGCCGCAGTCACTGGTGCCACGGGCGTTAAAGAGACCGCCGAAGCTGACAATATGTTTACCTCAGCTCTAAAGAGTCTGTTCGCAGTAGCTGAGGCCTACCCAGATCTAAAAGCAAATGAGAACTTCATGCAGCTGCAAGCTGAGCTAACCGACACCGAAGATAAGGTGCAAGCAGCTCGTCGCTTCTACAACGGCGCTGCGCGAGACCTAAACACAAAAGTAAAAGTATTTCCTACTAACATCTTTGCTGGGATGCTTGGCTTTAAAGAGCGAGTATTCTACGAAGTTGACGAGGCCGAGGCCGCTAAAATCGCCAAGCCTACTGACGTTAAGTTTGAGTAATCAGCGGAGTAACGGTGATTCAGCCAGTCGCGAGTTACCAGGCCGAATTTGGGCAGTTCTTTGCAGAGTTTCCTTACGATCCTGCCACTGACGACGCTTGGTCCTGGGTTCAGCTCGGCAACTTAGTGCTCGCTTGCCATGTACGCTATGAGCCAGAAGACGTCCTGCATCTGAGCCTTAGCCTCGATCACCACACCCAGCGCGGTGAGGATGTTAGGATTCAAAAAGTTACCGTGTTGGAGCTGACGGAAAAAGATGGTGAGTATACGTTTGCTGACTTTTCAGACAACGATGAAGTGCTGAGCATTATGCCTCGAGGTTTTTTTGGCGACCAGCATGTGTTGTTGCCGTCAATGTTGCGGACCGCGTGGCGAACTAAAAAACAATGGAAAGGAGAAACAGGTGTACAGCGCAATCGCAGCCAATAAGCGTAAAACCGTTTACATAATGGCAGTGTTTGTCGGTTTTGTTGCGGCCGTCGCCTGGTTAGTTGGCTATATACAAGGTGGGCAATCTTTCGCACCGTACGCAGTAGTCGGTGCTTTTATATATGCGATCATCAGTTATTACGCTAGCTCGCGGTTGGCGCTGTCGGTAAGTGGTGCGCACGAAGTGACAAAAAGACAGGAACCTCGGCTGTATCGAATCGTTGAGAATATTGCCATCACCGAGGGCCTACCAATGCCGAAGGTCTTTGTTATTGAGGACCCGGCTCCGAATGCATGTGCTACTGGTAGAAACCCAAAAACTGCGGTGGTATGTGCCACTCGTGGTCTGCTTGATATGCTAGACGACAAAGAGCTCGAGGGGGTTATGGCGCACGAAATGGGGCATGTTAAGAACTACGATATTCGTGTGTCGATGGTCGCCTTTGCCATGGTAGCGGTAATTGGTTTACTGAGTGACATTGTGTTTAGGATGTGGCTGTGGGGTGGAATGGATGACGATAGCGATAACAATAGTAGTAGTGGCATTATTATGATTATCGGCTTTGTGGTGGTGCTGATTAGTCCACTTATTGCTGCACTTATTCAGTTGGCTATATCTCGGCGTCGCGAATATTTAGCTGATGCTACTGGCGCTTTGGCTACTCGCTATCCAGAAGGCCTTGCTAGTGCACTAGCTAAGATTGAGCAAGCGGGCTCAGTGATGAAGAAGCAAAGCTCGAGCACAGCTCATTTGTTCTTTGCAAACCCGCTTAAGAAAGGTTCAATCGCGGGCCTATTTAGTACCCATCCACCAATCGCGGAACGCATCGCTCGACTTAAAAAGATGGGTAATAGTCTGTAATGCCCACCAGTCCCAAGAAGAAGCAAGCTAAGCCGAGTGATAAGAGCAAGCGCCCTTCGTTGGCTGTAGTGGGGAGAATGTACCGTGTTCGCAGCTCGGCCAATGCACCCAAGACCAAACGTAACGCATCAAAAAAACCTAAACGACCGCCAGTTAACCGTACATTCAAACCGGTGCCAAAGACACGGATGCTGATTAAAGACAGCCTTTCATTTGCCTGGCAACACCGTCGAGTGTTAATTGGGCCGGTGATTGTGTATGGTATTGCTCATATCTTTTTGGTGAGTGGCTTTAGTGGGCATGTAGATGTGGTAGGTATTCAGAAGAGTCTTGAGGATTTTATTGGCAATCACCCGTTAGGAAACAGTGCCATAACGACGGCTATAGTCGCGTTTGGTGCTTCTTCGCCCGGCAGTGAGAATCCGAGTGGAAAAGTCTACCAAGCTTTATTGCCCATAGTTGGTACCCTTGCGTTTATTTGGACAGTCCGACGGCTCAAAAAATCCCAGCCAGTCAAGTTACGCGAAGCCTTTTACTTTAGTATGCAGCCGTTCTTTCCGCTCGTTTTGGTTTTGGTATCCATTGCGCTACGGCTTATTCCTCTCAGTATAGTCAGCTATATCATGGCCATGGCTAGAACGAATGGGTTTGCTGCTTCAACACCCGAAACAATCCTATTTGTGTTGGGTTGGCTCGCAATTGTTACACTGACGTTCGCCTGGATTGTACCGTATGTACTAGCGATATATAGCGTCACTTTACCAGAGGTATATCCGGGTCAGGCTAAATACGCGGCCCGTGCCATGGTTAAAGGTCAGCGTATTAACATAGTGGGACGAATGGTAGGGGGTGTAGCACTTGGGCTCGCCTGTGGTGCCTTGCTGATATTCCTGAGTATCGTCTGGTTGCCAACGTTGGTGGTACCACTGACATTGAGCCTTCAGTTTGTTGGCCTGATGCTGCTGCACGTGTACTTCTTCCACGTATATAGGAGTTTGCTGTGAGCTCACCCGCCGACCGAGTCGCAAAACTACGCCGGCAACTAAATGACTACGCTCACCAGTACTACGTCCTAGATGAGCCGACGGTGTCAGATGCTGTATACGATGGGTTATTTACCGAGCTCAAAAAGCTTGAGGCCGATCACCCAGAGCTCATTACTCCAGATTCACCCACGCAGCGAATTGGTGGTAAGCCTCTAGCAAAGTTCAGCCAAGTGAATCACTCCAAGCGAATGCTCAGCCTTAATGACGTATTTGACCAGGCTGAAGCGGAGGCCTGGCTTAAACGGGTCGAAAAGCTAGCACCAGATAGTAATCCCGAGTTCTTCGTCGATATCAAAATGGATGGGCTGGCTTGTGCGCTTATTTACCAAGATGGACTGCTAACTACAGCCGTGACTCGAGGGGACGGCTTAGTTGGTGAAGATGTGACCGCTAATGTTCGTACCATACGCTCGGTACCTCTTAAGTTGCGGGATACTGCAGGTGTGGAGAAGTTCGTAGTTGGGCGCACCGAGGTGCGTGGCGAGATTGTTATGTATAAAGACCAGTTTGCTAAATTGAACGCCGCCCGAGAGGCTGCTGGACAGCCGACCTATGCAAACCCTCGCAATCTGGCAGCTGGAACGATCCGCCAACTCGATCCAGCTTTGGTGGCGGAACGACCACTTGTTTTTCGCGCCTATGACTTACAGCGAGATGATTCCGGTGAAGTGCCAACACACCGTTTTGCCTACGACACCCTGGCTAAACTCGGGCTGCTCGTCAACAGCCAAGCCACCGTCCTAAAAAGCATAAAAGAAGTCATGGCCTTTGCTGGTGACTGGCATGAAAAACGTCACGACCTACCATTTAATACCGATGGGTTAGTTGTGAAGGTAAACGACCGAACTCTCTACGAGCGCCTGGGCGTAGTAGGCAAGAACCCCCGCGGCGCCATTGCCTATAAATATCCTGCCGAACAGGCAACAACCAAGCTTAAAGACATATTCATCAGCATTGGCCGAACTGGTGCAGCTACGCCCGTAGCTATGCTTGAGTCCGTGGTGGTCGCCGGTAGTACTGTGCAGATGGCAACCCTCCATAACGAGGACGAAGTTAAGCGAAAGGGTGTCAAAATTGGCGACACCGTCATTGTGCACAAGGCCGGTGATATCATCCCTGAAGTTATTGGACCGATAGAAAAACTGCGCAATGGTAGCGAAAAGACCTTTGTTATGCCAAAGAACTGCCCGGAGTGCGACACGCCGCTGAGCAAGCCGGCGAACGAAGTTGTTTGGCGATGTCCAAACAATAACTGCCCGGCACGATCGCAAAAACACATTGAGCACTACGCCAGCAAGGGCGCATTAGACATTGAGGGGTTAGGCACCAAAAACGTTGAAGCTTTGTTAGCAGCCGGACTCATTAAAGACACGGCAGACATCTACACGCTTACTAAAGAACAAGTCGAGGCCCTGGATCGGTTCGCAGATGTCAGCGCCACCAAGTTAATCGCAGCCATTAATGACAAACGCAAACCAGAACTGGCGCGTTTTATTTTTGGTTTGGGCATCCGCCATATAGGTACGCAAACTGCTATCGATCTAGCTAACCACTTTCATAGTCTGGATGCCATTGCTGCAGCAAACCTCGAAGAATTGAGTGCCGTGGAAGGGGTGGGCGCCGTCGTGGCCGAGGCAGTTGTTGCCTGGTTCGCCGACCCTACAAATCAGAGATTACTAGAGAAGTTCGAAAAGAATGGTGTGGTGCCTAAAAAAGCTGCAGGTGCTCAGGGCCCACTGATCGGCCAGTCATTCGTCATAACCGGCGGGCTAGAATCGATGGGACGTGATGAGGCAGCCGAAAAGATCCGGGCACTCGGCGGAACATTTCAGAGCTCGGTGGGTAAAGATACTGACTTTTTGGTAGTTGGGGCAAATGTCGGTAAAGCA
>CAZTXC010000051.1:0-6974 GCA_964617855.1 uncultured Candidatus Saccharibacteria bacterium
GATCGACAGGAGTTGATCGCAAGTTGAAAACGTGGGCTACAAGTCTACCCGATGCTCTCGAAAGGGGCATGCATGGAAATCCAGGAATTCTTCAGTACCTTCGACTGGTTCATGGGGGTTCTCGGCGGAATCGCGCTGGCCATCGGCTTCGCGAACTTCACCAAGGCCGTCGTGGGCTACCGCGCCCGCTACACGCGGCGCTACACCGACCAGCAGATGGTCGACCTGATGGCCCTGGGTGGTGCTAGTCACCTCAAGCGCAAGCTGACCAAGGACATCACGAGCAGCCTGATGCTGACCAGCTGGGGGGCATGCATCGTCCTGATGGCCATCTACGCCAACCCCCTGGTGCCCCTCGAGGACAACCGCGCCTTCGGTCTGCCGCTGCTGATCCTCATCGTCCAGCTGTGCATCGGCGGCCTGATCACCCTGATGGTGGCCGTTGACCCCATCTTCGGTTTGCCGTTCAAGGACATCCGGGCTGGGGTCTTGACCGCATTCTCGATGATGTGCTCGGGACTGATCCTGATGGTCATGACGGCGGTGCCGATGGCTTCGTAGCCAACGGGCATGTGCCCGGACAAAGGTTGAGCCCATGCTCGCTCCCTTTGTTCGGGCCGAGGCCTGGTTTATCTTTTCGCTTCACGCGACTTAGACATAACCAGGCCTCCCTCACTTTTATTAGGTGCGTTATACTTATGTTTATGATCAATGAGCTGAGCTACGTACATTTGGCTACCACAACGTCGAGCGTCCTATATCAGCTCTTTAGTCTGCTGATTAATGGCCTATTCTATGGCGGGATTGTAGTCCTCATAGTCTATTTTCTTATCTACTTACCGATGCGTACCAAGCGCGCCTATCGCTATTTTGCCTCCCAGCATGGCTTTACATTCTTTGGAATGGCCTCGCGCGCGGCTGGGTACTTAGGTATGCTGCCTGGCAAAAGCAGGATGGTTGTCAAGGGCACTGAGGCACATCGAGAGGTTCGGCTGTTTCAGCTACTTCACATTGTCAGGACGGGCAAAAGCTCCAAAAAATATGAGCGAACGGTGCTCGAGTTATCGATCAAGCGAAGCAAGGCGCACGTTTTCATAAACTCCCGCATTAACGACATAGAAGAACAGATCGACTTAGACAGGTCGCAACGCTACAAAGCCGAGGGCGACTTTGGTAAGTATTTTGATATATTCTCTGGCGGTAACGATCATGTCAGCGCCTTAGCGTTGTTCGCCCCAGACGTCATGAGTCTCATCATGGCAAACTATGGCTTTTATGATATTGAGGTCGTGGCCGATAGACTTTACCTATATGACTACAACTTTATTAACAACCAACACGACTTAGAAGATTTTTACCAACGAGGGTTGGCGCTTGCAGCAGAGATCGATAGTAACGCGCCACGCAAACTAGCGCTGGTTGGTGCCGATGGCAAGCCCGACCCAAGTGGTGCCACAGCCCTTAAGCGTGCTAGCATCTCAACCTTCTGGTCGATTGTAGTTGTTCTTATTGTCTGTTCTTCCTTTTTCGTACCCATGTTATTGGAGAGACTTAGCCCCCAGGCTGCAACTCTTACGGTGTTCGTGCCGATGGTACTGATGGTACTCGGGCTGCTGTTTCTGTATGCTCGGGCGTCCTACCGGCGGCGTCGCTACTTAAAAGACCGACGATCGTTCGCTACTGCGCATCCTGTGCCAAAGGTGGTAGTCACCAAGCCGACCTCGACAACCTTACCGTAGACAAAACCAGTTGGCCCGATTATAGTTTTGGCATGAGACCAGATAAGCCACGCCACAAGGGTTCTCGCCAGTCAACCCAAAAGCGACGATATCAGCCAGAAGTACCAAACCTTGGTGCTTTTGGTATGTCTGTGTACCGAACCGTTGCCGGCCAACAATTATCTGGTGCTACCGAGGCTTTTGAAATTGCAACCGAGAGAGTAACCAGTGACCCTCGAGCTAACGGTGTGGCATTCAATGCCTTAACTCTGCTGGAGCGCTCCGAAGTTAAGCGGCAGCGGGCGATGCTGGGTCGCGTGCCAATAAAAGCAGCGATTGACGGGGTCTTTGAAGATGTGCCAAGTTTGCGCAAACCTATTGAAGTAGCGCTGGGCGGAATCGGAATATTCGGTAACCATAAGGCATCTTTCGTGTCTTTAGGATACCGAGTTGTTGGTGAAAGTTTGGAAGCAGCACGCCAAGAGCGACTAGATATTATCAATAGCATGGAGAGTTTATCGGAAGTTGACGAGTATGCACGGACATTCGATTGGGACCATCGATCTCGACCACATATCACACTTGGGCGAGTACCGACGGCACTATTGCGCGACCCCGTGACAGCAAACCCTGTGTTCGATGCTCTACGTCAGGCTATGCCAGATGTCGTTACGGTACATCGCGCAACATTACTAGACCCGACCACATCGCATCACATTCATATGATTGCGTAAATCTGCTTGAGGGTGTACATTTTAACCATAAGCAGGAAAACAAAAACAACATACTAAAAACACAGGTCAGCACAGGCCTATTCGTGTTTGAAGGGAACAACATGAAGCGATTGCAAAGCCGTGGATTCAGCGGCGTAGAAGCTGTCATCATCATTCTGGTAGTGGTTGCTGTGGCCGCGTTGGGTTGGCGTTTGATAGCAGCTAGAAAAAACACTACCAGCGCTACAAATAGCACCAATAATGTGCGCAAAAGTCAAAAGTCGGTGTCTAGCACTCAACCAAAGCTTAAAAACCTTGGTGGTGTAACACTTGCTCCGTACGATACGGTCACCAAAATGGCTGGTGACATTGAATTTAGTAAGTACTATGTTAACTCGGACCATAACATGACAACCGCCAGTATCTTTTTTGGGCAGCAAGTACCGAGCCATGCCGATCACACCAAAACCCTTGCCAACCCAAACTTTACATTCGCGGGCTTAAAGACTGCCATCGACGTAGTTTCGCCGATTGACGGCAAAGTTATTGAAGTAAAGCAGCAACCTGAAACCAAAGACTACGAGGTTATGTTGTGGGAGAAAGAAGATTCTATCTACGTGCTTGGGTTGGACCACCTCACTGACGTCACCGTCAAGCGCGGCGACTCAGTTGCTGCCGAGCAGGTCTTGGGTAAGGCAGCGCGCGAAAACAATGGAAGTTACCGCTACGAACTACAAATAAATAAAGAAGAAAACGGACAAACAAGCTTTGCTTGCCCAACTCAGCTGTTGGCTGCCGATGTTAAGCAGAAGTGGAGCGATCAGTTAGATCTTTTCGCTAACGACTGGAACATTTGGTGGGGTAGTGCCGCGTACCCACAAATGACTGGCGGGTGTGTTAAGCAAGTACTAACCCTAAACGAGGTAGAACAATGATTATCAACCAGGCGCCCAAGCCCAAGCCAACGCAGCTTTTACTACCGCTACAGTTCGGTGAGTAAATGACGAGCCGCTCACTACCCTGCCGTATACTAAGAACAGACGTTTTTTGATAGGAGGTGAGTATGAAGATTCCACTGACTGATGTGAGGAATAAAGTAATGGCTGGCCTAGAAAAGTTGGGCTACGAAGACAATGACGCAGAAGTTATCGCTGATGTCATGATGTACGCTCAGCTTCGGGGCAATAATCAGGGCATTACGAAAGTTGCTACTGGTGGTGTGCCGAAAGCGAGCGAACTCCAGCCGTTTAGTGTAGTGAAGAAGAACAAGTGTGCAGCGTTGCTTTCTGGCGGACACAGCATGGTATCAACAAAAAAGGCCGCTGACATGGCAGTTGATCTGGCAAAAGAACACGGCGTTGGCGTTGTGGGCATAAACCACACTTTTACTTCATCGGGAGCAATTGGTTATTTTTCTCGTCAGATCGCTAAGCAAAACTGTATTGGCTTTGTATGTACCGGTAACGGTGATTTTGCGTTTGTTGCACCAACAGGATCTGCTGAACCGGAACTCGGGACCAACCCGTTGTCGTATGCATTCCCGTACAGAGGTGGTGAAGTTGTCTTCGACACCACCACTGCAGCTATGGCGTTCTTTGGCATCGTGGAGGCCAAGCTTAAAGGCGAGCAGCTACCTGAGGGCATCGGCTTTGATAAAGATGGTAACCCGAGCACCGATCCAGCGACGGTGCTCGATGGTTCAATTGCGACGTTTGCGGCCCATAAAGGCTTTGGGCTGTCGTTGCTCGTGCAGCTGCTGGGTGGTCCATTCGCGCTGGCTGGCACACCAAACGTTAACGAAGCCGATGGTTCGGGTACATTTGTTTTGGCCATTGATGTGGGCTTGCTGGCTGAGCCCGAAGAATACATCGATCGTGCCACAAAATTGATTGAACAGATAAAAGCCGCCAAGCCATTGGCTGGGCAGCACGTGGTACTACCCGGCGAGCACGGTGATGCTTTGGCTAAGCAAGCTACCGAAACAGGTGAGCTGGAGGTTGCCGATGGCATTTGGCAGCAGCTTGTTGATTTTGTCGACGCTGCATAAAGCCGGCCACTCCTTGCATCCCTGGGGCCGAAGGCCTACAATTTAAGGTAAGCGTAAGCAATACTATGAAATCAGATAATTCAGACCAAGAACCTACAGAGGTTGAAGAGGCAGCGGTTGCATCTAAGCAAGCCGGCGACGCCGTTGAGGCGCCAAAAAAAAGTAAGCAACAAGACACCCAGTCGTTTGAAGATAAGGTTGTCGATGAGATTAAACATGAAGAAGCAGATGAGCTACTCAAAGCCAAAGACGATGAGCTAGCAAAGGCGTTCGAACCCGAAACTACACGTTGGCAGCACTTCAAACGGTGGCTACGAGACGTATGGAGTGAGCCGAAGTGGCGCTACAGTATCATCGCCAGCACAACATTGCTGCTGGCCGCTTTGTTTGTTCTTCCGGCCAGTCGCTACTTTATCTTCAACACCGTTGGGTTACGGGCTAGCGCTACCGTTCAGGTGACCGATGACAAAACTACCCAGCCGGTTAAAAATGCTGTCGTTACTCTAGCTGGTCAATCTGGTAAGACAAATGCAGATGGAGAGATAACTTTGCAGCACATGAAGCTCGGGCCGACGACGCTCACCGTGCAAAAAGCCGCCTATAGCCAAGTTCGCCAGCAGATTACCCTTGGACTCGGGGCCAACAAGCTTGGCACCAAAACGTTGAGTGCCGTAGGGGCACGGCTCAAGTTCAAAGTTGTCGACTGGTTAAGCAAAAAGCCGTTGCCTGGCGCCGAAGCGGTGCTGGGTGACAGTAGCGCCCTAGCAGATGAAGAAGGTTTGATAGAACTGCCTGTCGAGGCCGATCAAGAAGACGCTATGGAAGTAAGCTTGCAAGCCGAACGCTACACGGCAAAAAAAGTTGCCGCCAGTTTGGCAGACAAAAACACAAAAGACGTGCCACTCGTAGTCGACTACCCTGAGTACTTCATGAGCAACCGAGGCGGCAAGTTCGATCTATATCGCAGCACAATAGAGGGTGCCAATGAGCGAGTAATTCTGGCCTCCACTGGCCGTGAGACGGCGAATGGCTTGGAGCTAACCATTCGTGGTGATCGCAAATACGTTGCATTGGTTTCTAAAAGAGATAACGAGACAAACGCTGACGGCTATCAACTAGAGACGTTAACCGTCATCGATTCAGCAACAGACACAGCCAAGAAAGTCACCAGCTCCGAAGATATCTACACAGTTGGATGGGAAGGTAATCGCCTCATTTACGTAAAGATCGCTGCTGGTGCTAGTGCCGCCAATGCTTCACGTCAACGCTTAATGAGTTACAACTTAGAGACTGGCAAAGACCAGGAATTAGCTAGCAGTAACTATTTCGTCAACGCTTTGATGCTCAAAGGGACGGTCATATATTCACCGACAGACGTCTACCACGGCGCCAAGCGCGGGGTCTTCCGTATTCAGGTTGATGGAAGCAGTAAGCAAAATATCTTCGATCAGGACACTTGGGGATTCTATCGCACCGACTGGGATCAGATTAGTTTTCAAACAAACAACAATTGGTATCGATTCAGCTTAGCCAAACCAACAGCCGAAAAGCTAGCCCAGGCAATTAGTGACCCGCAGTCAATCAATTATGTTGATAACAACGATCACTCACAAGCGGCGTGGTTTGAACAACGAGACGGCAAGGGCACACTGCTGCTAAGAGACACAGCTACCAAAAAAGACACAGTGCTTAAAACTCAGAGTGGTTTGCAGAGTGTTGTGGGGTGGGCGGGTGACAAACATCTTGTCTATCGGGTGGTTTCGCCTGCCGAGACAGCTGATTATATTATAAGCATAGACGGTGGCAGTGCTGCTAAAATAAAAGACGTCTACAATGTGGCCGCAGGTGCGCCACGCTACTAATCAGGAAGGATCACATGTCTGACGTCACTGCCCTTGAACCCGAAGCAGCCGAGGCCAAGCTCGCCGAACTAGACGTTGAATGGGCGCTAGTTGGAGGGTTTGAGCTAGAGCGTGTGTTTGAATTTAGTGACTTTGTGTCGGCATTGGCATTCGTTAATCAAGTTGGTGAGCTTGCTGAGCAACAAAATCATCACCCTGCAATCGAGCTGGAATGGGGAAAAGTCGTGATCCACTTAACTACCCACGAGGCGAGTGGTCTAACCCAGGCCGACTTCGAATTAGCCGAACGAATAGATAACATTGAGGTGAGAGATGACAAAAAAGAAGACTAAAAAAGGCAAGTGGTTCTCCCCGGTTCGTAAATCGTACTTGCCCTGTAGTTGGCAGGGCTGGGTGCTGTATGTGCCGTTTATTTGGTTTAGCACTATTCCGTTCCAGTGGATTCACGACACGTGGCAGCAATGCAATCCACCCAACATCCCGCCAATGTACTGTCGCGAGTATCCTTTACTAGTAACTGGTATCCAGCTTGCTCTGTTATCGGTGTTATATTTTGCAGGCCTCGGGGTGGTTATGACCTGGATTGCTCGCAAAAAAAGTTAGAGCTCGAGCAAACGAATATTGCCGTCAGCTA
>CAZTXC010000052.1:0-6896 GCA_964617855.1 uncultured Candidatus Saccharibacteria bacterium
CACTTCCTCCGCGATCTCGAGCTTCCTGCGCTGCAGTTCCCACTCTGGTAGGTTTGGGTTGTAGGCATTGAGAAGCCGTTGAATGACCTGATTATTTACTAACGCTGCAGGCCCCTCAAAGTCCACCCGGGTCAAATGCCCACTCGCTGATAAGGCTTCGAACAAAGCCGTTCGGCCGTTATCCCAGCGCTCGTTTTGAATCTCTGGTTTGCGAAAGCGATGCTCACGAATCAGGCGATCAACTGTAGTCATAACATCACGCTGATCAAAGTATTCAGCCGCCAACATAGCACCGCCTGGGCGTAACGCCTCTTCGGTCTCATTCATTACCTGCGGAAACTGCTCCCTCACCAAAAACCCCCATCTTGCGCGCAAGACAGGGGCCTAGAAACATAGGTCATCAACTAGTCGCCTGCTCGGGCTCAAGAATATTCGTTGCTGTATTCGGACTTCCGAGCCTTTAGGCACGGTTACCGTAGCGGCACTGTGTCGGATTTGCACCGACTTCCCAGCATCTTTTATGTTAAGTGAAGCTATTATGCCACCATTTGCAAACACATGACATAGTGATTATGTCGTAAAATTTGCACCATCGATACCCACTACTGTCGAGCTGTATATGCTACAGTTGACGTATGGTTTGGCACGCTCTTGTTATCATTCTGGTGGTCTTTCACTTAGCTTTTCTTTTCGGCCAGCTACTCAAAAATAATAGTATTGTTGACCCCTTGTGGGGTATTGGTTTTGTGATTGTTGCCTGGTATGGCCTAGCCCAGGCACAGGTGGTAAGTTTGACCCATTTTGTTGTCACCTTACTGGTGAGCGTGTGGGGTATCCGCCTGGCCACGCACATATTCCACCGCAATCTGGGTAAAGGTGAAGATTGGCGCTACAAAGAGTGGCGTGAGCAGTGGGGTAATCGCGCATTATTGATTGCTTACGGAAAGGTGTATCTCACCCAGGGCTTGTTGATGTGGGTCATCGCTCAGCCGATTATTTACGTCAACAGCCATGATGTTAGCACTCTCGGTTTTTATACCCTATCGGCTGGGCTCATTGTTTGGCTAGTTGGCTTCTTTTTTGAGTCAGTCGGCGACAAACAACTCCGCCAGTACATCAAGCAGAAACCGCCTAAGGACAAAATACTCAGAACGGGCTTATGGCGCTACACGCGCCACCCTAACTACTTTGGCGAAGCTACTATGTGGTGGGGTATTTGGATTATTGCCATGGGGAGCCTTCCGTTTGCGTGGTGGCTCGTTATTAGTCCCTTAACTATTACCTTCTTACTGACTAAGGTCTCTGGAGTTCCATTGCTCGAAAAGAAGATGATGAAGGATCCCGCCTACCGTGCCTACGCACGTAAAACCAGTAAATTCTTTCCCCGTAAGCCGGCCTGATCGTTTTCCGCTTATGGCTGGTGAGCTATACTACACATAGTTAATTGGAGCTGTCTTGAAATTACTCCCCCTCATTGTGACAACCTTTTTGTACACAGCTATTACTGGATGGCTGATTTTACGGCCAGCCTGGTTAAAAAAGCATGTCAAAAAAACGATAGCACGCCGAAGCTTGGTTGTTGTTCTTGCCACCATAGGTGCCTGTTTATGGATAGTGCTGGCGGCTCAACTTTGGACCGATCGGCGATCGCCTGAAGCTGTGACACCAAGCCCAACTGGCCCCACTGTGTGGGATAACTATACCGGGCGCACAAAATTTGCCCCAAAAAGTGGCCAAGTGACATACCGTTTCGTCAAGCCGCTAACCAAAGACCAAGCTGCGTCTGGGCGAATCCCGATTATCACTCCAGAGGTACTTCCCGAAAGATTGATTCTGCTCAATGACGAGGTGATGAAAAAGCTAAAAGACGAGGGCAACATAAAAGGCACCGAACAGGTATTCTACCTTGATTATTTTGATGATGAGTCGGTCGCAGACGGTTATTTTATCAAGCAATCAGATCCAAAGACTGACGCGTCCATCAAGAAACAACTACGCCAACACTACATCGGTACTATGGCATACAATCAAAAGTACGGTATTCGCTTTCTCGCGTATGTGCCAACAGGCAAAATTATCCGACGGTACTAGTTGTACGGCCTGAGCAAAAACACCTTGATACCTGTTATACTTTTAGGCAGTTTATGCGTTACGTACTCGGTGCTTTATTTTGCATATCAGTGCTTGGTTTATTGTTGGCTGTATTCCATCCACAGGTTTTTCGCCGACCGCTCGGCAAGCGTGCCCGCACCAGGATACTAGTTCCTTTTTTTGTTATTCTTTCCATTCTCAGTCTGGCAGCAACTCGTTTGCTTGCAGAGCCCCAAGCGCCCAAGGCGGTATCGTCATCGGCTGAAACCTTGTCCCGCCTAAGCAAGGCCTATCAAAAGCAACTTGGGTCAGCGCCAACTACAGGCAAACTCACCTACCAAGTAATCACTCCACTTCCAAAGTCCTCTTTGGTGCCGAGCAGGATAACCGTCCTAACGCCCGAAAAAACCGCCGAACGCCTCATTGCCATTAACGATGAGATCTTGCAGCGCCTAAAAGCAGATAACCTATTAACTGACCGTACGGTCTCGTTTTTTATTGACTACTTTGATGACAAGAAAATCGCCAATTCGTACTTTTCGGATCAGTCCAACAAATCACTCAGCCTCGAACGCAAGCAAGATATACAGCTCCATTACGCGGCTGTTTATATCTACAACAAAGAGGCCAAAACTCAACGACTTTTCCATTTAGTCACCAGCAAAGTTATCAAAGATTACTAAAAACATTCTCCTCGAGGCGCTTATCTGTTACACTACAATAAGCGTTAGTACTATTGACTATTATGAACAAAAAACGTATCACAAAAGGTGAAAACAGCTGGCGTCGGCAGGTAAGGTCCGGTGCAGCTACAGGGCCTCGCAAACACCTGTTAGCAGAACTTCAACGAGTCTGGGCAGTCGTGCTTTTAATTGTCTTTAGCGCACCGACAATCCTGGTGCTGTTTGCAAGCATGCCGGCATTAGCCCTAGACGTACAGTCGCAATCCGACTGGTCAGGCGGAGTTGGTACCGACCCGACTAATCAGTACACCACGGCTTCTGGCCTCAATACGGCGACACCTGGTCATTTGACGGTAGATACGAGTAGTGCAAACTGGTGCAGTGACACAAATTGCTCAGCCAGCTGGAGTCGTCGCCAAGCAGTGCGCGTTCAAAACTACCAAAACGGTGCTTACACAAATAAAAACGTCAAACTCTATGTGCCGTATGACTCCGACATGCAGACAGATTTTGACGATATTCGCTTTGCCGACGACAGTGGCAACGATCTCGACTATTACCTACATACAAAAACCAATAGCACCGAGGCTGAGTTTGTCATTAGCCTCCCGTCCATCGCTGGATTTGGTGTTACGACCTTTTACATGTACTACGGGAACGGGGGCGCCAGTTCAGTTTCGACAGACTCAATGCTTACGATCACTGACGACTTAGACACAGAGCCGCTTTCTAGCCAATGGAGTAACCCCGGTGGCACCTTATCCGGTGGCGTCGTTAGCATGACGGGGCAAGCAAGTTTTAGCTCAACAGCGACCGAAGATCGTAGCGTTGATCGCACCTACGAACTTGATATTTCGAGCCAAATTTCTGCAACCTCGTGCGAAACCAGTAATTACCCATTCAGCATTTACACCACAAGCACACTGGCCTTAAATTTTTACCACGCTGCCTGTGACGGCGACGGTAGCTACTACTCCCCGACTTCGATATACGATTCGCTGAGCGAAGAAGATCACAACATTTCAAACCCCCATAGCATTCATGACGAAACATTTCGCATTAGATACACCGCTTACGCCGCTGGAGGCACTGACTTTTATTACAGCACCGACAACGGCCGGTCGTATACAAAGTATGACGCTTCGTCATTCAACGAAACCGACAACTCGATGTTTAAAATTGAGACCTACGGGCAGTCCCCGACAGCGACAATAGCCAACCCAATCTCCTACGTTTCAGCCCCAGTATCGCTAGCACCTGGTGTGGAGGAATTTCAGGGGGGTAAGGTTGGTGTCTTGCTGTCAGTCACCCACGACTTTGGCCACGACAACACATCGTTTGGCAGCATCACTGTCACATCGACTGGCACGGGAAACATCAAAATATTTCCTGTCAGCTCAAACAGCTCGTCCTTGCAGCTAGACCCCCGTTTCTGCCCAGCAATCAACATTGGTGACGCGCTAACAAACTCGTCATGTGTTACTGACCAAAAACAGTACGTGACCTACTACGCCGAGTTTGCCACCGATAGTGCTGGGTCTCTTGACGTAACCAATATCAGCTTTGAGTACACCGCGGATGTAACTGGCCCGACAAACGCCACCAATCTTGTCATGAAACAGTCATCATCCGGGGTTACCATCGACGAGAACGACTGGGTTAACACCGCCCAGCCATACTTCAGCTGGACTGCGGGTAGCGATAACGCAGGTGGTTCTGGTCTTGCTGGTTATTGTTTGTATTTTGGCACCGAAAGCAATGGCGACCCGGCCAGCTCACAAGGAGTTATTGATGGCTCTAGCCCTCTCGATACCGACGGAGCTTGTGCATACGCTGTTACTACCACCAATTTTAATGGCAGTGCTGATGCCATTGATGCGCTAACAGGTGGTGAGACATACTACATGCGAATTCGAGCGATCGATAATTTTGGTAACTTGTCATCGACAACACTCAGCAGCCATATGCGCTTTGATTCAGAGGCGCCGAGTTCAGCCACACTATACACCCTGCCTACAGCAGTTAACTCCAAGGTTGTACGAGCTAGCTGGCTGACTACCGCATCTGTGTCGGACAATCACTCTGGAGTGGCAGGGTACAAATACTGTGTCACCACCATGATAAGCGGCTTTAGCGGCTGCAGCCCCTCGGACCAAAATTGGTACGGTGCCGCCCATACGTCTGGCTCAATTTCCGACACAAGTGATGTCGTGCCGTTTTCCGCTGGAGAGGTGTCAACTGTACCAGCTGACTTTTCACGCCTAGATGATGCAGTAGCGGGTGTTAACGCTCTAACCATGGTACTGGTCGACAATGCAGGGAATTACGTAACGGTTGGCACGGGAATCTTCATTATTACCTATATTGCCAGCGACGCACCTACTAACCTAGCCGTGAGCCCAAGTAGTAATACTAGCAACTCATTCTCATTTACGTGGGATCAACCGACCAACTTGGTGGGCGGACCGAGCCAAGCTAATTACTGCTGGACGGTTAACGTCGAAATCGAGGCCGATCAGAGTAATTGCACATGGACTGGTGCCGGGATAACACAACTAGCAGCAGGCCCCTATGCTACACGCCAGGGCTCGAATACGTTTTACATTGCCACCAAGGACGTGACCGGAAACTTTGACAATTCCAAGGTTGCCAGTGTGAACTTTACCGCCACCACAACAGCTCCGGGCATACCTCAAGACCTGGAACTTGCCGACGTATCTATTCGGGCAACGAGCACCTGGAAGCTAGCGGTCTCGTGGAGTGCCCCGTCGTCGGTCGGATCAGGCGTGGCGAACTATCGCATACTCCGATCAACAGACAATAGCACCTTCACCGAAGTTGGCTCTACCAGTGCTGGCAATACGAGCTTCATCGACTCTGGTTTGAGCCAAGTTGATTACTACTACAAAGTTAAGGCCTGTGATAGCGCAGGTAGTTGCAGCCCTCCAACAGCAGCAACAACCCGCAAGCCGACAGGACGGTTTACAGAACCGGCACGGCTGACGGCCGAAACAGATCAACCTAAGGAGCGCGATGTTACTACCCGATCAGCGGTTGTCTACTGGTTCACCGATCGCGACAGTGACTCTCGTGTTGCTATCGGTACCTCGCCAGGTGTGTACGTAAGCCAGGAAATTGGTAATTCGACCCAAACCGGTAACCACAATGTCAACTTAACCAATTTGGAACCAGGTACAACGTACTATTACGTAGCCAGGTGGACGGATGAAGACGGCAACACCGGACAGTCCGCAGAGCACAGCTTTACCACCCTCCCGGCGCCATCATTTAGCGATGTCACACCAATCAACCTAACTATAAATAGTGCCACCATACGCTTTACCTCGACTAACGCGAGCAGCGTTAAGTTATTCTACGGCAAGACTGAAGCCTTTGGCGCCGTGCAAACCATTGACACGTCTACTGATGAATCGAGCTACAGTCTTGACCTGGCTGACCTCGAAGATGGAACAAAATACTTCTTCAAGCTGAATGGCTCCGATCCAGAAGGCAACGAGTACCAAGGTGATATCTACTCCTTCACTACACCAGCTAGACCACGCATTACCGAATTGACAGTCAACACAGTGGAGGGTGAGGCCAGTAGCACCAAGCTAATTAGCTGGAAAACTAATGTTCCTGCCACCTCATTAGTTACCTATCGAACCGCAACAGGTGCACCCCGTGATGCCGCCGAAACCGCACTCACTACCGATCACAAAGTTACTATCCGAGGGCTCGAAGATAGCTCCGACTACACCCTGACAGCCACCAGTCGTGATGCGGCAGGTAATACGGCAGTATCGGACGATCGCACCTGCCTTACTTCCGAAGATCCTCGCCCACCAAAGATTAAAGACGTGACCATAGAAACCTCCATTCGAGGCAATGGCTCCGAGGCGAGAGGACAAATTATTGTCAGCTGGGAGACTGACGAACCTTCAACCAGCCAAGTAGCGTTCGGACAGGGAGAAAAGGGCAAATTATCGAATCGTACCGCCAAAGATGATCGGCTATCACTCGAACACACAGTTGTTGTATCCGATGTGCCGACCTCCAGCATCTTCCAAGTTCAGGTTGTAGCCAACGATAAGGCCGGCAACAGTGCGCTCTCTGAACCCC
>CAZTXC010000053.1:0-4689 GCA_964617855.1 uncultured Candidatus Saccharibacteria bacterium
ACAATATCACAGCTCGGCTGCCTTGCAAGCTATTTTTTTACTTGCTCCCATGGCAGACCATCCTTACCAAAGTGGCCATAGGCACTGGTTTGCTGGTAAATTGGCCGACGCAAATCGAGTGTTTCGATGATGCCGCGGACTGACGTATCAATGAGCTCCTCGGCGAAGGCTTCGATTTCGGACTGTTCGACGGTGCCGGTGCCGAACGTATCGATAGTCTTCATGAGTGGCTTCGGCTTCCCAATCACGTAGGCCAGGCCAACTTCGCATTTTGTAGCTAGGCCTTTGGCCACAATGTTCTTAGCAATATACCGTGCTGCGTAAGCGCCAGACCGGTCGACCTTGCTCGGGTCTTTGCCACTAAATGCGCCGCCACCAACGCGGGCGTAGCCGCCGTATGTATCGACGACAATCTTGCGGCCCGTTAGCCCAGCGTCGCTTTCTGGGCCAGGAATGTACCAGGTGCCCGTACCATTGACGACCACTTTTTCGAAGTCAATTGTGTAGCCGTACTGTTTCAGGACTGGTGTTACGACGTGCTCGTAGACGGCCTTAGCGACGGTGGTGTCATCGGTCTTTTCGTCGTGAGCGGTGGCAATAACCACTGCTTCAATGCCAACTGGTTTGCCGTCCTCGTAGCGAACCGTTACTTGGCTTTTGCCGTCTGGTCGAATGTAGTCGAGCTCATTCTTTTCACGCACCTCATCAAGTCGCCGAGTGAGCGAATGCGCAATGGCAATGGGTAGCGGCATGAGCTCAGGTGTCTCGTCGATGGCGAAGCCGAACATCATGCCTTGGTCGCCGGCACCGGTGTCGTCATTGGTACCCTGAGCGATTTCGGGTGATTGGTGATGAATGTTGTTTTCAAAATCGGACTCGTCCGAGAAGCCCCATTCACGTTGGGTGTAGCCAAGTGCTTTTATGGTGTCCCGTACGACACGTTCAAAGTCGATCTTAGCTGTGGTGTTAATCTCACCAAATAATGCTACTCGGTTAGCGCCTGCGACAGTTTCGATACCAGTCCTAGCGTGGGGATCTTGTTTTAAGATCTCGTCGAGCACGGCGTCACTTATGCGGTCAGCAATCTTATCCGGATGGCCTGCACAGACCGACTCACTGGTGAATAATGTTTGGGACATAAACAAAAAATCCTTTCTGCTCATGGCCGAAAGGATGAAACGAATCATATCTTCCCGCCAGGCGGCTAGATGGAGCACCTGGCTTGCCACGAAGGCTAGCTGGTTGCTAATGGGTCATAGAGCTAGTTCTCTCGCCATTTCTTTATATTTACATTGTTAACGCTTACAGGGTAACAGGTCTGTTAAATCAGGGCAAATTGCCGTATAATCACCCCCGTACTGGGGATTGGCCAAGCGGTAAGGCACTGGGTTCTGGTCCCAGGATCGGGGGTTCGAATCCCTCATCCCCAGCCAAGGATTTTAGTCGAAATTAAAGTGAGCGAATAGCACTAAAAAAAGGGGGCAACGATGGCTGTAGCATTAAATCCGTACATCCACTTCAACGGTGAAGCCGAAAAGGCTGTGGAGTTTTATAAATCTATCTTTGGTGGTGAGTTGACGATCTCACGCTACAAAGACAATCCCGGGCCCCCGCCGCCAGATGAGTTCAAAGAACAGATCATGCACTCCATGCTCAAGAATGAAGACTTCCAATTTATGGTTGGCGACTCAGGCCCTATGGGTGCAGGGAAAATGGGCGAAAATGTGTCGATGTCTTTATCTGGCCCTGATGAAGATGCACAGAAACTCCGTGGTTACTTCAACGGGCTCAAAAAGGGAGGCACTGTAACGGTCGAGTTGGCCAAGGCTCCGTGGGGTGATGAATTCGGTATGCTGGTGGACAAGTTTGGGATCAAGTGGATGATCAATATAGGCAAGTCTATATAGGCATGGACCTACGTGAGGTGCAGGCTGCTCAGGCAGAGTATGACCGATCCTTCTGGGCACACCAGCAAGGCAGTGAAACTATTAGCCACTCAGAGCGGCACCTTGCAAAACTCCTGGGTAAATTAGCAACAGTTGCCGAAGAGTACGACCACGAAGGCGAGCCGGAACTAACTCAGCTCGATGAAGAAGTTATACCGGACTTGCTGATTTTTGCGGCGCGGCTAGCCAATGATCGTGGCATTAATTTGAACGACGCATTTGACCAGCGAACTGCAACGTTGGTCGAGCGATTCTCGACCGACTAACCTAGGGAGTTACGGATGTTGGCAGTGAGGTGAAGGTTACGTTGCTGGGCACGCTTAAAACTGATTCGTCTACTGACCAATCTTTGCAATCCATGTCGAAGTTAGCATTTGGGTCGCTAGCGCCAGTGCTTTGCGTGGTTGGTGTGCTGGCAGATGTTGGGGCGGTGTAGGCGGCTTTGGTAGATTTGAACCCAAACGTTTGGCCGTTGCTGACCGTCCAAGCATAGACGTCGTCGTTAAGTGACAGCACATTACTCTCGCCAGTGTTGCCTTTTTCGGTCTCAACTTTGGTACTCATCAGCCCGCGACCCTTACCGTCGGTGTACATTTTCCCTTCGCCGCTGCCGTTGCTCCCGCTGTAGGTATACGTACACGCCAATGCCTTACCTCCGCCAGATAAACTGAAAACGTTGCCATTCGTGCTCTCGGCATTGCTGCTAGTTGAACTCCCGCTGCGCGACGTTGTGGTAGGGGAGTCATCCTTGCGCAAGAATACAACGGCGCCACCAGCCACAACAATAACTGCCGCGACGACGGCCCCAATAATAACTTTTGACATAATAGGCTCCTTAATTATGAGCGTATTATCTCGCCAGAGCAGTTCGATGGCAATAGGTGGGCCTACTCGGCAAGGGGTTTGTGCGCCATGATGAATTGTCGATCAGAGGGCTGAGAGTCTGGTTGTGCAATGAGGATTTTACCGTCACGTGAGCTAAGGCTTGCATGCAAAGTTGTTCTGCCAAGTCGTTTACGAATGCTAAACGCAGTTTGGCTTACCTCGTCGATGCTCCCCATCACTGGCATGCCAAACTCGCTCGCAAATCTGGTGGGGAGTGGGATGAATTTTCTATCTGATGCAATTTCGCAAGTCAGCATTACTATGCCGCCAGCGCGTGCCCAGCGGGCATGTATGGCCTGAGCTTGACGCGGTTCAAGCATGGTCAGTGCCTTGCGCGTGGCGTCAAGATCTTCCCTGCGTCTCGTGCTTAGGCCAGAACCATCACCGTGCGCACTGATGACACCGAATGCAGGGCGGGTGGCGTTGGCCATTTGTGAAAAAAGCTGATTATTAGTCCCAAACTCATAAATGCGTGGAACGATCGGTGCGGAGGTACGTTGAGCTGCCCGGCCGACGTTATCATACAGCGAGTCTTGCCAGAGAGCGGCATTGGTGTCGTATCTGGCAACATATACCGGGAATTCGTGCTCATGGGGTCTGATAGGTTGATCGAGTTGGTTCGATAAGAGGTCTACGGGGTAGCGGCCATATCGTTTAATGCCGTAGTCGTCACGAAGGCGGTGCAAACCAGCTTTACCATGGCGCTGTACGAGCTCAGCCAACGTGTAGACATCCCATGAGATAGTATCGACGACTGGAGTAAGAGCATACTTTTCGTCGTGTTTAGGGACGGCATGGGAGCCATCGATATGGAGGGTGTTGTAGATAAACGTGTGTAAAGGCCACCTATGAACGGCATCTGAGGTTAGGGCGGCACGGAGCTCGCCAACGCCAGGATTATGGCCAATTCGGCTTGCTTCGTACATGCCTTCGATACTGGAGCTGAGCCCCAGGAGCGTTCTGGCGGTATCGCGCTGGGGTAGGAGAGCGGCCGAAGCAAGTACGCCAAGTGCCAGCTTGCGATCGTCCATACCGGCAGAGATATCCTCATATCGTTCCTGCCAGATTGCGGCACTGATAACTTGGTCTACGTACCTACGACTTGAGTGAAAGTCGCGACGAGCAATATCTAAAGCTAGCTCGTCATCAACATCAAGGTTCTTGAGTGTTACGGCAGCTCCGTTCTCAACAGCGTCCAATAGGCCTGTGGTGGCCATCTCACGATAAGCAAACGACATATTGGCGTATTATAACACAAATCATGAAATAAGCAATATCAAGCAATTGATAACTATACTGGTATTGCATAAAAATACAATATGTGTTAAAATAACATAATGAGTTTGCCTTCATTGAGACAGCAAGCTACTGAGGAAGTCCCTGTTCCTCTTATTGAAGATCGCCGTGATTATCATGCAACTATGTCGCCGGCTATCTACACACATGTGGCTGCTGATCTAGTGGATTCAATTGCTAAACTGCCACTGTACCACGGGTGGAGCGCCACTTCTCCCGCTGATCTAGCAAGAGACCCCAGAATTACGAGTGCCCTAAGCTTTCCCCATTCCACGATCGAGGCGGAGGCTACGTCGTATGGGATTATTGACCTGTTACGCGGTGCTGCAGACTTAAAGCACCAGCGTGATGGGAAACACTATAGTGCCATGCAGTACGAGGTGTTTTCGTGGGGGCTCGGCGATAGACACTTCGCCCCATATTTTGCGGGTGTTATTGCCGAAGATATGGGCCACGTGTTGCTCAGCCAAGAAGTGGTCGACGAGCCGCTGTCGATGATCGATTACGCCGATATGATGCAAACCGGTTGGTTTGGGTCCGTTATGAACAAATTGGCACTCAC
>CAZTXC010000053.1:4789-6874 GCA_964617855.1 uncultured Candidatus Saccharibacteria bacterium
TTTGCTACCACGCCAGACAAAGCTGACTGGCTTGAGGCGCACGGCTACGTCGGTGCTGGCACCGCCTTTGTGGGTGCGGAATCTGACAACCCAGACGCGACAACCGTTCGCTTTGAACAAGGCGCCTACACTGCTATCGATGAGGTGGTCTGGCAGTGGGGTGATTATGTGCGGCGATACGGAGCATTTTTACTAAGCATGGGCGAAGATCCTAGCGGCATTGTGCGCACGAAAGCGCACGAAGTAGTGCTACTGGATTAATTATTTACACACAATTGTAAAAATAGCTAAAAAATGATAGAAGTATAGTATTGCATTACGCCTTTACGGTGTGGTGTTCGTCGCGCTGAAACGCGCTTTGACAAGTTAGTATCAAACACAACGAGAGGAGTTAGCGTGGCAGATAAGCTGCAGCCACCCCCGCCACCAAGCTGGTCGGGCGTTGAGCCGGGCGCTAAGAAGGTAGTCAAAGAGTTGCCGTCGCGTCTCTACGACATCTACGGTCGATTCAGCCAACAAGAAGCCGAGCGAAAAGTCGCCGAGCTCAAACGTTCAATCAGCATACACGCCGATGATTTGGCGTGGTTCAGGCAACAGGGTCAGAGCGCCTCTGCGGAGCAGTCGTTGCGCGTCCTCCAAGCGGCTCGCAGTCAACTAAAGGACGCCAAGGTAGCGCTGACACAACTCAAGCAGGGCCGGCCGCCCGTCGCACCCACTGGTGTGCCCACCAAACGCCTGCCTGACTTCTTGCTCAGCCTCCCGGGTGTACTGGGGTTGCGGGTTGAAGAAGGTGAGCCCGTGCTACTGGTGCGCACTCGGCTGTGCTTCGAGAGGTCGTACTACGACATGGGCGACTTTGAGATCGTGTTGAGGGCTTTGGACGGACGGCCTCCCGTTAGGCTGTCGCGGCCTGGCACTCTTCCGCATCAGGGCCACTACTACTATCACGGGTACGACTTCTGCTTCGGTAACAGTAGTGGAGAGATCACAAGCCTCTGGCAACAGCTGCAACCGGCCGAAGCGGTCCACCTGATGGTGGCCTGCATGAACGGGGTGAACTCCACGACCGGCAAGTTTGACATGGACAGGACGTATCGGCGTATTGCCAGAATCGATCCGGCTATCGAAGCTGGACCACACCACAAGTATCGCCAGTTGAGCTAGAAAATCCGAGAGACGAGAGGAGCCCATGTGGCCAGCAAACTACCACATCCCCCGCCACCCTTGTGGTCGGGTGTACAGAAGGGCGCGCTGGCCGCGGTCAAGCGACTCCCTGCGCAGCTCAATGAGACCTTCGGGGCTGCAGCTATCGAACGGACAGAGGGCGAGATCCATGGCCTCGAAGAGGAGGCCAAGAGGCAATCTCACATCATACGGTCTTGGCGTGGCTCTGGCCATAATCTGGACGCAGAGCGTGAGGAATTACGCGCGACACAGCATGAGCTGCGGCTTGCCAAGTCGCTGCTCAAGCAACTACGCGCCGGCCAAGGTCGGGCTGTTGGTAAGATGACCGGCTCACAGCTGTTTGGTTTTCTGCTCGGACTGCCCGGCATGCTGGGTGTTCGTGTGGAGGATGGTATACCAATCCTGCTGGTGCGTACTCGCTATGCATTCCGTGGCGCTCACTTCGATTTTGGTGACTACGAGATAGCTCTCGATCCATCATTCCCCAAGCCCCGAGAGCGACGAGTCCGTTACTCGCACCTCAATTTGACTAGTGGGCTATACCCCGACGGGGCCGGCTTCTGTTTCGGCGATCGGCACACCGAGGTCATCGATTTGTGGGTTGGTTTGCAACCTGGTCAGGCGGTTCATCTGATGGTGGCCTGCATGAACGACGTCAACGAGGAGGACAGGCGGTATGATCGCATAGCTGCCTGTGCGACACGCATTGCCAAGAAAGACCCAGCCCTTGAGGTTGGTCCGCATCACCCGTACCAACGGTCATAATGGCCGCGAACAAGGAGGTAGCTCATATGCCGCGATCGGCCCAAAGAACCTTGCCCATCACCTTGGTGGTGGATCATCGAGCTTGGCTCAAGCTGATGACCTATGTCCGGCTCTGTCCGGCTGAGATCAACGGCT
>CAZTXC010000054.1:0-6686 GCA_964617855.1 uncultured Candidatus Saccharibacteria bacterium
CGAATCTTGGTGCAGCATGTAGCCATGGTACTTATTGCCAATGCTACGGTTGTTGCGAATCACATTGTAGTTACAACGCTTCGACACAATAAACCCATGCTTGCCGTTATGCTCAAAGACATTACCTTCAACAATGGCGTTGTTACTGTCGTCGTGCGGATCGAGACCATAGACTAGATTATCGACGTAGTGGTTATTCTTCCACATCATACCCGAGGCGCCAAACGTGTAGCTGCCGTAGAGGTTGTTGTGGAACTTAACGCCCTCTACCCAGCCAGTTGCAATGTTTACCCCTAGGGTACCATCAGGAATGCGCCACGAGATGCCGTAGGTACCACCATCCTTCTGGATCGGCGCTTTAGACGCGGCATCTTGCAATTCATTTCCTAGGTAACTGTAATCTCCCCCCAGAAGGTCCATGCGGGTGCTTTTTAGGGCTCTGACGAAGCTTCTACCATCCTTGGGGTCCAGATCGTAGGTACCGGTAGTTGGGTCAAAGGTAGTTACATTCACGCCACTAATGAGCACTTCTGCGTCCTCAAAACATAGGCAGGTGATGTCATTGTTCGGACTACTCCTGAGCTCTAGCGTCTTAACTTGCTCACTAAGAATGTCTAGCCGAATGTTACCGTCCACCGATATTGCTCGGTTAATACGCCAAGTACCGTTGCCGACGTCTTCAATTGCTTTGTAACTTTTTAGAAACTCTGCCAGTAGGGGCAATGTTGTAACAATACGCGACTGTTTAAAGTCGTTACGAATATGAAGCGCCTGGTCTTCTTCGTAGATTCGCGTTTGGCGCAAATTACCAACAGGCGCCTCTGGGGTTAATGGAGCTTCAACGGGCGGAATTTTAACCGTTGTGCCCAGCACGATTGCACCAGGATTAAGGCGTGTTAGCTCAGCTTCGGGCACACTAAAGCGTCGCGATAAGACGGCCAGGTTCTGGTTTTCTTTAACCTTATAGTAGGCAAACTTGCGCCCATAGCTTGGGATGATTTGCTTGAAGGCATCATCGGCCTGTTGCCAGTTTTGTGTCTGCAGCCGCTCAACACCTTGCTGCGCCAAATGACGAGAGAAATCCCCACCAAAAATCATGTAGAGCGCCCATGCCAAAACGGCCAGCGGCAAAAGAAGCACCACAATCGCCAGTCGACTATTTCGCTGTTTAGCCCGTGCCATTATTGGGTTACCACCGTGACGGTCGAGACGTCGTAATACAGTATGGTTTGTCCGACATTAATCTTGTCTGCATCTCGTAAGCCGTTAAGTTTTTTAAGCACCTTTGGGTCGTTACCAAACTGCGTGGCTAGCTGATTGAGGTTGTCGCCTGGCTGCACGACATACTGCTTAACGCCTGTCGGCAAAACTGCGTCCTTAGGGAGAGCCGGTTGGGGCAGGGCGCGGGTCGCGAAGTTAAGCTCCTCATTAAATACCCCGGGGTCAACTTGCACCTGACTGCTTATTTCGGCTCCGGAAGTTTCGCGAATATAGACAACCAATTTATAAGGTAGTAACAAGAATAGACCGACAGCGGCCGTGCCAAATACCACTGGAGCTAATCGGCGAAGTCGACGCTTATTGCGCTGAAGCCGTGCTTTATCCCAGCGGGTTGCCCAACTGTGCTCGACACTCGTGGCCAAAGCGTACACCTTAATGAGTGCGTTGATGTAGCCATACAGGATGTAGGCAGGTAAATAGCGAATCCGCCCAGGGTGCTGTCGCCAATACCCAAAGGTTCGAATCAGACGGCTACAGAACCACCACACCAGTAATAATCCCGCAATTAACCAGTCACCTGCAGCCAGGGCAATCGCAAATGCCGTTGGCCCAATGAGCATAATAAATGGCTGAATGAAGCGATCGATCATAAATATGGCCAGGGCTGGGTGCTTAAATACCCACCCACGCTTAACAGCCCGTAGGTCGGCCCGCCATGAATTGCGTGTCCAACGAAGGCGCTGCTTAAGAAATTTACGCATGTCACCCATACCAGGGGTTTTGACTATACCTTTCGAGGCGTAAGCGACATGCCAACCCTGCTCCAAGATCAAGTGCGTCAAACGCTTGTCATCACCCGACACACCGCGAGTTTTGAAGAAAAACTCGTGACGTAGGTGGTGGATGTTGTCATGCGCCTCAGGCAAGATGGCTTCACGCCGATAGAATGCGGTTCGACCAGAAAGGGTATTGAAGGCCCGACCCACACCCAACATGAATGGCACTTCCTCTCGATACCGCGTATATAGCAATAGATCGAAGAGTACATCACTGGTACCTCGTGGATTCAGAATGGCTTGCTTAACGGTCACACCACCAACCGACGGGTCTTGAAAGGCTGGCAGGGCACCATCCATTACGGCATCGTCCCAAATGGTGTCGGAATCAACCAGCACAATTATGTCGCTCTTGGCCTTAACAATACCGTCACATAACGCAGCACGTTTACCTGGTTTGGGAGTAACAATCATGCGGCACTTTACATCTTTACGTGGCACATACGTCCGTTCGTAATTAAGAATATGCCTAGTATTAGTCTTGTCGATGACCGCTACAATCTCGTCGACACCATTATCAATCCAAGACTGCATGGCTTGGGCAAAAATGTCAGGGTCCTCGTTATAGACAGGTGTTACAACAGATACTGTTGGCCGGGCAGCACCCTTTTTCCATTCCGTATATTTAGGACGGTAGAGTTTGGCAGCGGTAATGCGGACAACCCAGTAGCTCCAACGCCAAATACCAATTACAGAAATTGGTATATAAACCAAAATGGCTCGGAAACTCTCAGGCATGAATGTTGCTAAGGTAATTAACTCGAACGGTTTTATTGCGTCCCAGTAATTTCTCGTGTTTTAGATTTTCGGCTACGACGGCGCGCAGAATACCAAAGTTGAAACCATTCTCATCTCCCCAATCCAGTAGGGCTCGAGTATCCTTTGGCAAGCATGAGCCATCGAACGGTCCGTGATCCCGCAGGCCATACATTGGATTCCAAATGCCTTCACAGCTCTCGGCGGTGGCATGAAAAACCTTTTCGGCATTCCAGTTATTAGCGTTGGCAGCGATGCGCATTTCGTTGAAGAAGGCAATCTTTACGGCGTTGTAGACGTTATGAACATACTTTTGGAATTCAGCCTCTTCTAAGGAGGTTCGTACAATAGGGGCGTCGAATGATGAGTACACTTTCTCGAGCACATTCCCGCTCTTATCATCATACTGCCCAATTAAGATGTACCAAGGGCGCTCGAAATCTTCGGCAGCTGTTACTTCCCGTAGGTATTCAGGTTGCATGCACAAGCCAAAGTCTTTTCCGACCTCTTTGCCGCTATTGCGACGAATGAGTGGCAGCACGTATTTTCGAGTTGTTTCTGGGGTTACCGTCGAACGGATAACAGCAAGATGATACTTATTATGATTACGTAAACGACGGCCAAAGTCTTGGACAGCAGCGTGCAAAGGCTTGCGGTCAATGGATTTGCCGATGGTTGGTGTTGGCACGCAAAACATTGTTATATCCGTGGTGATGGTGTCGTAAGTATCTGGGGTGTACGCCAGGAAGCCATCCTGTTTTAATAACTCAACTCGCTTCGGATCCGTGTCAATAAACGTTATGTCGTGACCGTGCTTGCGTAGCCCCATACCTGTTGCCCGGCCGACAAATCCTCCCCCAACAATTGCTATTTTCATTAAACTCCCCTCATTACGTAGTAGGCTACTTGAATACTGATTTTTCTTTTTATCTAGTGTATGACAGAACGTTTATTCTTGGCAAGAATCCGTAAAGCGTGTTGTGGATTGTTTGCCAACAAAGTACCTGTCTTGCGTGATGTTTATGAATTCATTGCCACATACACTGGCTTGGGGTAGGCGAGTTACTTTTATACCACCGCCTTGTGTGTCTTTGATTCGATTTCTCTCGATCGTGTTATACACACCATCATTTGATGTGTCACCACCCAATCTAAAGCCTGACCCCCGTGTGTTGAACACATAATTACCAAGGAAGAAGTTGTAGTTACCGCGGCTATCGAAGCCAGCTGAATCTGGGTCGAGCTGACCACTGCACACGTTGTTCTCAACAACGTTATACTCAGAGCCTTCTTTGATGTCTACACACTCGTTAGCCTGGGTTTCAATGCGATTGTTGTGGATCCAGTTGCGTGACGATCGATCAATGCCAGAAGTTGGATTTCGTCCGTCTCCGCGTTGCTCTGGGGCGGTACCCACATACACTCCCTCACCATTTTTGCCACCGTCGTTGAACGTAAAGTCGTAAGCCCCACAGGAGCGTATGGTCGAGTTGCTCACCTCAGTGTGAGTGACGTTGTAGCGTAAACGTACACATTCACCGCCGGCATGCTCCACAAGCAGGCTGTCCAGCACAATCCCGGTAAGGCCTACGTCGTCTCGGTGGCTCTGGACATATAGGAGTTTATTCACGTAATCGCCCTTGTTGTTACCACTGCCGCGCAAACCATTTATGTGTAGTTTACGAACGTGGATGTAGCTATGCTTAATATCCACCAAGTGGTTCGTTTTACTATCACCAAGTAGCTCCACGCCGTCCTCGCCTATAATTTGAATTGGACGTTGCGCTGAGCCATCACGAACGGTCTGGATACCGCCCACATACCGCCCCGGCGCCACATGGATGTCGCTGCCAGGGTAGGCCAAGTTAAGTGCTTGCTGTATGGTTTTTACTGGCCTTGACGGAGTGCGGCCACTTGCTTGATCAGATCCGTTTGGAGCCACATATATTTTTTGCGGCACAACAGCAGCCGCACGCAGTTGTTTATGCTGAAATGTCGCGGTGATTGAAGCAGCAGTCGTCGGTAGATCACGAGCCTGTTTTGGACGGTTGGCGCCAAATAAATCCAACCCAAAACTTGTAGTAACTATCACTAAACTCATGACTGCAACCGATGCAGCAACAATGCTCCACGCAATATGGCCAAACTCCCACCAGTTTGGGTTTTGCAAGGCGTGGTCTGCGCCAGAAGTACCTTTTGGCATACCTTGTAATAACCCCTTAAGTGGCTGTATTTTATCATCAATTCGTACTTAAGGTAATTACATTGTATAAACACTAACGGAATCGTCGATTTTTTTGGGTTGGCTAAGCAGCTGGCTTTGGCTTTGATCGTTCAGTGATATACGCCTCGATGAGCGGCTCCACTTCTCGACAGTGAGCTTGGTAGTAGGCAATGCCCTCAGCTATCTCGCCGAAAACACCATCTAGTTGCGCGTCATACAACCACTCCAAGATAGGCGTGAATGATGGTCCTGGCTTTAGACCAATGTGCGCGATCAAGTCACGGCCCTCAACAATGCGCGGCAAGGGCTTTTCGTGCACCGCTATCGCAAGTGAACGTTGATAAATGTTATGCGAAGCGGTACGCGCCTGGAAGGCCTCGCCGCGACCATTCGCATCAGCTCGCGATACTAAGTTCCATAGGTATATACTTGCGGGCTGAAGTCGACCGGCAAATCGGTTGAGCTGTTTGTCTGTTGGGTCGGGATTGTGCGCATGGAACAGATGTTCACGAATTATTGGCAATACTTTATTAATAAGTGGTGCACCTAGCTGGAGTTGTTCCAAAAACTTTCGGGCTGGTTCGACGCTAGCCAGCTCATGGCCATGAGCCGTCCAACGCATCACACCCTTTTTTTCCTGATACTCAGTAGTGTTTGCTTTACCGAGATCGTGGCACAGCGCACCAAATAGCACCACCTTCGCATCCTCACCAGTTAACCCCTCTTCGCGAACAATCCGAGCAGCGGCATCGGCCACATGCTTTGTATGAACCCAAACATCACCTTCTGGATGCCATTCTGGCTCCTGAGGGACAGTAGAAAGTACGTCTAACTCGGGATGTAGTTGGGCTAAGATACCCAGTTCTTTGGCAACCTGCAAGCCCACACTTGGGTATTCGGCCTTGGTCATCAGCTTTACCCACTCCTCCCCAATACGCGCATCTGCCAGCTCAGTAAGATCCAACTCGCGAGCCAGATCGGCAGTTGCTGGGTCAATCGCAAAGCCAAAACGACCAGCAAACTGCATGAGACGCAAAACACGCAACGGGTCATCGCCGAATAAGTCCATGTCAGTTGCTCGCAATATTCCAGCTCGTATATCAGCATCGCCACCATAGTCATCAATAATTTCACCTGATAATGGATCTAGTGCCAGGGCGTTGATTGTTAGGTCCCGGCGGCGGGCAGCTTCGGCGACCGACATGCTCGGGTCACCTGTAACAACAAATCCTTTGTGGCCTTTGTCTACCTTTGAGTCTCGGCGGGGGATAGAGAAGTCAAGCACACTGCCTGTCACGGGATTGATGACCTTGGCTATGCCAAAACTAGCTCCAACCCGATCTACCTGGTTGTGGACGGCGAGCATATCGCAGACGTCCTCGAATTCAATACCGTAGACCTCAACATCAATGTCCTTTGACTCGATACGAGTACCGTACACTTGGCTGATCACCTCATCACGAGCAAAACCACCAACAATCAAAGCCAAGCCTCCGCTTTCACGTGCCGCCTCGGCAAAGTCTGCCACAAACAAAAAATCTTTGGCTGTTGCAGGATCAAGTTCGGCAAGTATATCGTCTCGAGTGCGCTCTGAAACCCGACCTCTCATCTGTTCCATAGCCTCATAATACATAATTTTAGCTATTTAG
>CAZTXC010000055.1:0-6223 GCA_964617855.1 uncultured Candidatus Saccharibacteria bacterium
GTGTTTATTTGCAAGGTCACCTAATCAGCAATCAGTTTTTTTGTTTTTTTGTGAGTGTATTTTTGTTTTTTTGAGGATTTGAAGCGTCAATGGGGTTGTTGTGGTGTCAAGAACGAATTGTTCATTCTTGGAAAGTCCCTTTGACCAAATCCTGGTGAGAGACTTATGTGAGGTGGAGTTTTGGGAGGTTTTAACCTTTTAGAATGTACAAGGGTTTTTAATGTGGTGCCCCGAGGTGCCACACACTGATTGCCGATTAGCTAACCTCGAACCAGTTTCGATCACTACGTCGTAACTGTTGATATGTACAAGTTTTTACTAATATTTATTAAAGTGCCTACACTTTAGCCATCAATCGCCAATAGTCACCGACGCGAACGCAAGCGACATCTCGGCTGATGCCAGCGTAATCCAGCAAGTGCTGTTCTAGGCTGATACGGCCCTGCTTGGCATCGAGGCTAACCTCAACCTTACCGACGCGAAACTGCACAGTCAGGTCAGCGATCTTCTCGTCCAGAATGTCGCCAGCTAAGCGTGGTTCGACCAATCGGTCCCAAACAGTTTTTGTGTAAATGTGTAGATATTTTCCAAATCCGCGGGTGATAACAAGCTCACCTGCCCCGAACTCAGTCCGAAGTTCGGCTGGGACTGTCAACCGACGTTTGTCGTCGAGCCGACGCTCAAAGTAATCGACGGTTGCCATGGTTTTGTAAAATACCTTTTCGTGGTTTTTTGTTTTGATCGTGGTGGTTACCCACGACTACCCACTAACCAGCAGTTTACTACCCACGTTTACCCACGTGCAAGCGTTTTATGACCAAAGTTATCCACAAGCGCAACTTATCCACACCCACCCCATATGTAGCGTCACTCCACTTGGAGCACTCCCGTTATGTAAGACACCTTCAAAGAGAATGCCACGCTGCGTATATGCAGCGTGGCATTGGCGGCAAAAAACCTACAGCGCTACTTGGCCAAATATTGCTCTAGGGCCTGCTTGTAATGCGGGGCAAAATCACCCGTTCGGCATGACAACTCGTAGTCAACCTTGCTAACGTCTGAGTTACGTTCTTCGCAGTATCTATTATTAGCATAGCGAAACACCTTGCCCTCGAATGAGCTAGAAGTGTGGTACAAAACGAGCCCTGTTAGAAAGAAAATATTTAGCAAAACTGATGCCATGATGGCGCTCGTTTCAAAGTTCTCTGTAACGATTTTGTGAATCTTGCTTAACCTCGATTGGCTGGAGGCCTTTTTGGTCTGTTTTTTGGTAGGCATAGGTATTTCCTTGTTAATTCTTCATTGTAAGCTTAAGCATTTCGGCCATTGATGTCAATCTGATGAGCCTTGCTTAAGTCGAACGATTTCCTGCGCAAACCACTTAGCACTAGGACGCACCGTTCGCGCCATCGTCTTGCGATTTACAGAAACCAAACCAAACTTTGGCCACCAACCATCCGCCCACTCAAAGTTATCTAACAGACTCCAATGAAAATACCCACGAACGTCCACCCCCTCACTGAGAGCCCGTTCTAGGGCAATAATAGTCTGTTCTATCCACCACTGCCGATGCTGGTCTTCTGCATCTGCTAGTCCATTCTCGGTCACTATGATTGGCTTTTTGTAGCGAGCTGCGACGCGTACAAGGAGCGGGTGAAGGCCCTCGGGCTCCATATACCACCCCATATCATTAAGCGGCACCTTAGGATTCTCGCGCCTAAATCCTCGGTAGTAATCCGTGAAGTAGTAGTTAAAGCCAACAAAATCTTGATGACGACGAACCCGATTAACAAACCACCAGTTCCATGCGTAACGAATCATCTTGGTACTAGCTTGATCGATGACATTGTGCGGTCGTAACGCTTGGACGTTACCAAGCTGAGTCGCGACACCAACCTGAATAGTGGGATATCGCTTCTTTATGACTCGATAGGCTATGCGGTGAGCCTTGGCGAGATTCTTATATATAATCAGCCCTTTTATGAGATTTCTTTCCTGAGGAGGCCAACGTCCAATGATGAAGCTTGTTGCTACATAGGTATTCGGCTCGTTGATAGTAAGCACGTACTGGAGTTCGCCGCCAAGTCGCTCGACGACCTCTTCTACAAAGCGTTTAAAATAAGCTAAATTACTACCCTTTGCAAACCCACCTTTGCGCTCAAACCACACGGGCACGGTCCAGTGCCAAATGTTCAAAAAAGGCTCAATGCCCTGCTTCTTCAAGGCTTTAATATAATCACGATAGTGATTCCAAGCTTGGTTGTCCCACTGCCCTTCACTAGGCTCTACCCTTGCCCACTCTATGCCAAACCGTAAGGCGTTAAGGTTTAGTTTTTTGGCAATCGCAAAGTCGTGCTGGTACTGTTCATAATGATCAACTGCTTTACCGGCCACGTAATTGTCTGGCTGTGAAGCCTGCTCGCGTATTGATGCCCAATTAGGCAAATCCCCGTAGCGGCGCTTGGCAGTTTTAGCTAAGTTGCTTGCCTGCTGCAACTCCCACACCGTCCACTGGGTATGATTTCCCCCTTCAACCTGGTACGCGGCCGTACTGGCACCCCAAAAAAAGTCTTTTGGGAAGCTTGTTTGTTTTTTTGCCATAGCCAAATAGTAGCATACCGCTTGTGCTACAGGGCTGCGGCCAACACCTCAAGTTCAGCTTGTTGAGCTTCGTATACGAACGGATTTACAGCAGGCAGGCCGACTGTGGCGTCCATATCGACCCAGTTGAGCTGCCCACTTTCAGAAAGGACATAGTTGCTTGGGAACGCAGTTTCACGCAAGATCCACTCCCCGGCTTCGGCGCGCTTTTGCGTCCACTCGGCTATTTTAGGCAGAGCTTCAACGAAAGCCGTACGAGCATCGGCTGTAGGTTCAATTGCAAAAGGCTTCCAGCCCTGGCTGGCTTCTATAGCTGAAAAATCGGTTACAAACTGTTCGCCAAGAATGTTCTGGCTGGCAACACGAATATCAATTCCATTTTGCTGCGCTTCGTACGGCACAATAGCAACGCCCGTGTAGTCGCTAAATGATTGCAGCGTCTCTTCGTAGGTTTGCCACAAATTAGCAAGTTGTTGTTCTTCGGTCTCTCCGCCAAGGGCTAACTCCTCTTCGCGGCTTATATCCACGGTGTCAAAACTGACATCTCGATGCCATAGTCCATCCTGACCCCGTTCCGCACGAACAGGGGTAAATTCATCTAGGATGTCGTGGAGTGAAGGAGCTTCGGACATACAACATTACTATAGCATATTTCTTATGCTAATTCAACGTAGACAGATCAAATTTGCTCTTCTCCTTTGAGCTTGAGGGGCTTCTTGCTTTTAATCTCGTACTTTTTGCCACTTAGTGCTGATTCTATGTAGTCATCATTTAGTAGGTTGATGAACTTGGTCATGTCATTGGCATCCAAGATTATGATTGAGCCGTCGATGTCGGTCATAAGCTCGATTCCAAGCTCCTCTGCATATGCTACTAAGTCCGCCTGCGACACGAGCTTTGGGTCAATGTTCTGGAGTTTGTTCACGAGGGTCTTTTTGGCCTGAACGATCGACTCCATGGTTAACTCCCCGTCGTAGGTAAATTTGAATGCGTCTTCAATTTGCTTGATTTTTTGCTGTGCAACCGCAAACTTTTTGGCATTATAGCCAAATAACTGCTCTAGCCTGGTCTGATTAAAGACAAACATGTCATCACCTACGACAAGTAACTGATTATCAATCGGCACCTTTACTGCCCCTTCGGCCTCAAAACGCCGAAAGCCGCCGCCCTGCATTAGCCAGGCGTCACTACCTTTCATCACCATTGCACCCGGCAACTGCTTGATTACGAAGAACGGCTGATCGATATCTGGATGTTTACATCGCGCCATAACACCTTTGATTCGCTTCATATCGTGCTGCTCTTCGTTGAACGATTCGATTTCGTGTTCCTGGGTCTTTAACCAGTTGAGCGTGATGTACGCGTTCTCGACTGCTTTAAGCTGCACTCGAGGCAGCACCAAATCTTCTTCGTCAGCCTGATCAAAACCACCAACCCGTAGGCCCTGCTCAGCTCCGGTCTGCACATACTCAACCAAGCCATTTACGAATAACGGCTTGAGCTGGTTTTGTAGTTCGCTCCCGAGCTTAACCCTATACAAGAAGTAATTCCGGCTCACAAGAAATAATTCAATTTCCCAGTTCCCTTTAGCAGCTGCTACAGTGTTCGCCCACAGGAACACATCAGTTTCTTTATAGGCTGGTTGGTCAGTTGGCTCGTTCATTACCCCTCCAAAATAGCAGCCGGCCGAACGAGTAGTCGTTCGGTCGGCATTAACAGTCGAATATTATTCTAGGCTACAATTGGCCAAGTTGCCAAATTTTTGCGCTATGGGTGTAGCCACCCGATGATAGCGCCCATGACAAGTAATGTTACTAGCTCATGAGCCGCGTTGATGACCGTCAGCTTGGTAGGTCGGTTCTCAAATAAGTCATGTACCAGCATTCGAGTGCCGGTGAAACCAAGCCATACCCAAAAAGCAGTAGTCACAGCATTCTTAAAGAATGTCCCGTCGTAGAACATATCTGATAGATAAGCCATGTGCGCAAGAACGAATGCGGTCAAAAAACTTGCTACCAACGTTAAGCTGTATGCTTTAGCTGGGTTGGCGGCCATATCTTTGAGTTTGATTTTGCTTAGTTTCTCCCAAGAGGAACCAAAGACATTTGGCATATACCAAATAGACCCAACGACCATGCTGCTAACTGTCGCGGCTAGCACAGCCCATAGGTTAACTTGTACGTCCATACATCACTCCTTGTTTATGTGCTGATTATCTGCCCAATGAATGACGTTGTCTATGACATTTATCAAAGATTTCGACTGTCATACGCCCAGTGAAGCAAAGCTTGCCGCTGCTTGGTGTGACATGTCGCGTCACCCGGGTGACAAGCTTTTTGTACCTGAGCTACGTGACGGCGAATTGCCCGCCACCGCCCTATTTGGCGCTGATCTTCTACGGGCATTCTCCTACCCAAGTAGTATCGGCAATACCACTGAAACCAACCCCGCGGGTCATCTTCGTGCATCCACCCTTTTTGATGCCATATTCTAGCAGGCTGGCTAGACATAACTCCAAAGTAGTTGCAATCGTTACTAGGACCGTTTGAGCTCAGTCGAGCCTTGGCGAACCACTCGGACGGAAACTCTTTAGGAACTCCGTCAAAGTACGCCCCACCAAAAACACCTAATTCGAGCACTCGCTTTGGGCTGAGGTCTGGGGTAAAACCAGTATCGAAATCCTTGCCAGTGTCAGCTACTAATTCATAGGTATAGCCGGGCTGCATTGGGTCGTCACTATGTATATTCTTCCTATTGGAACCCTGCATTACCTACGCTCGCACCTTAAAGGCTGGTTATCTTAATGCGAGTCTGTTCAGTTGTATCACGGTCCCGCACGGTGACGGTTTCATCTTCGAGAGTTTGAAAGTCAATCGTTACGCACTTTGGTGTACCGATCTCGTCTTGACGTCGATACCGTTTACCAATGTTACTATTGTCATCCCACATCACTGTTCCATACTTCTTTTTGAGCTGGTTAAAAACCTCACGGGCTTTTGAAACGAGGTCAGGTTTGTTCTTGAGTAGTGGAGAGACTGCAAATTTGACAGGTGCTAGATCTGCAGGCAACTTAAGGAATACCCGGGCATCATCGCCCTCCCCTTCGACACTGTAGGCACTATCAATCACTGCCAACACCAAACGGTCAAGACCAAAAGTTGGCTCAATCACATGTGGGATAAAGGCACTACTGCCGTCCTTAGGTATGTACGTAAGATTCTTGCCCGATCCTTTGGCATGGGCGGTCAAGTCGTGATCGGTTCGATACGCACAACCTCCGAGCTCTTTCTGGCCTATCGCAAAATCAAACTCGGTGTCGATGGAATGCTTACTATAATGGGCCCGATCCTCGGCTGGCACCTCAACTTTGTGAAGTTTTTCAGCTGGCAACCCTAGGCTTAAGTAAAAGTCTTGCTGTAATTGAAGCCATTTCTCAAACTCATCCTTCCAGCTATCGGGATGCACAAACAACTCAATCTCCATCTGCTCTAGCTCACGAACCCGGAATATAAAGTCACGTGGGCTAATTTCATTGCGAAACGCCTTACCCACCTGGGCTAGTGCGAATGGTAGATCAGGGCTAAAGCTATCAACGACGTTTTTGAAATTTACAAACATACCC
>CAZTXC010000056.1:0-6182 GCA_964617855.1 uncultured Candidatus Saccharibacteria bacterium
ATAACCGCCGCGACAGCTTGAGCAAAATCTCCGGAAACCTGGAGCGCATCAAGCCATACCTTGGCAAACTCCAGTTACCAGTGGAAGAATATGACACGCAGAAAGAACTACGCGCTATCGCAAGCCGGTTCCGCGCTGGCGCCGTCACCGTACCAGCAGGCCAATCATCAGTGCGCGTGCAGGTATCTGCCATCGTTGAACCAATGGAAGTAAATGGAGTAAAAACGTTCGCGTTCCGCGCTTACGCCCCATTACCTGGCTTCGCCGTTTCAACAAGTGGCCGAACACCGCTGTCCATCGCGGCGCGATTTAAGGGAGACGAAACCATCCATCCCCAGATCACAAAAAGCGCCTGGAGCAATCCATATGGTGATCCGGTCGGCGCTCCTTCAATAGAGCTACCGGCTCAACAGCACGGTGAAGACACCATTTTCTACTGGAAGTGGCAGTACGACCCTGTCGTTGACTTCGAATACCACTACTAGTGGCCCACGGGCGAGTGTTGATCACTCGCCCGCACTTTTTTACTAACCGAATCAGGATTTGATATGAACTACTATTACTTAAACAATAACCGTCAACCAAATGGAGACTTTGAGGTCCATCGCGTTGATTGCGCTCACGGTGCCGATTCGAGCAACCAGCTTGGACTAGGATATTTCAGCAACGGTATCGAAGCGGTTGCTGCAGCCAAGCAAAAATACCCCAACGTTGCCGCATACATCAACGGCTGCTATTACTGCAGTCCGGAAAGTCATACAAGTTAAAATATGGAAGAGTTTGCTGTTGAACTGCTGCGACAATTTCCATTGATGCTTTCGTCTGCGCTATCGCTCGTATGGGAATTTAAGGGTGTTTTTGCCGAGGAGGCAATAAAGCTAGTACTTTTACCGTTTCGAGAGTTTAGTATTGCTAGTTGCGTCGTGTCCGCTGGTTGGCTTATTATCTTCTGGAGAAATAAAGGATTATTTCTAAGCGGATTATCTCATATGCTTAATTTTGCAGAATGGTTCACTGGTGTACTTAAGAAAGTATGGTTAAACCTGAAACGCGTCGGATAACAAAAGCGCTACAGAGCCCAGCCTGGATATAGCTTGGATGTTTAATAGGTGATCGAGTAATCTAGTTTATACTGCTTGGTCGTTAATTTATCCGCTATATCTATCAGACTTTCGTATGGCATGTATTGTCCATCGCCTTCTTTGTAGTGCAGTTTTCCGTCAATCATTTTGGTGTCCCTCATAGTTTCTCTTGAGCCATCAAGGATACTCTGCCTCACGAGCTCGTCACTGTAGAATATACCTCCAGTATCAGTCATCATCACCGGAAAAATTCCTCCCCCTACACCGGTGTATCTTCGATCGGTTATTGTATGCTTGTAAAAATTTATCAAGTCAATTGTATCAAGCAACAGCACGTCACGGCTTGTTCTACCCATAGTATCTCTAAAATAGATATCCGACACAGTCTCGACGGGCACTTCGACTTTGTTGTACGCGGAATCCGCCCCATAGAATAGTGATTCAAACGTATCGGCGTGGTCTTCCTCTATCACAACCCCTTTATCCGTAATAGACACCTTGTAACCAACGACCACCGACCTACTGAGGTTTACTTCTACACGATCACCTCTCTTAAGACCACCGTTCGCATGAAGCGCATTCGACATCGCTTCAATGATCTCATGATCGATATTTTGTTCAACCGAGACCCCTTCACCATGCTTCTTTACTCCGGCGGCCATCACATCACCCAGACGAGCAGCGTCTAAGTCATCTTTTTGCGCAACATCGTAGCCCACAAGCAAAATTGCACAGCTTGTGAACCTACCCGTAAATTGGTTGAATTGGACCGCAGCGTTTTCTAGATATGTATCAAAGTTACTTTTTGTCATTGCAAATGATTGATGCTCCGGCGACATACTGGCCATATATTTTGCAATGAATGCACCAAGGTGAGCATCACCAGCAACAGCAATCGTAGAAAACTGATTAAAATGCATCCATTTCTGCGCATTATCCTTTATTTCGGTTGTGCCGTCAGGATAACTAATTGTCGCACGAGAGTCGGCTACAATATAGCTTTTTCGAATCCCTCGAATGCCAGCTATTAGAGTCATTATTTCTCCAGGTGCTTTTCAAGTTCAGATACGAAGTCAAGGAGCTGGGTGGTTTTGGCGACAATACGTTTCTGTTCAGCATACGGAGGAAGTGGTACCGGCTTAGGAGATACCATCGGAACAGTTAGTTGCGGTATGCTTGTTCCTTGCCCAACTTCTAGAATCGAGGTAAATACAAATTTAAGGTATCTCAAATCAACGTTCGAACAAGGCTCTACGACGATAAGACGAACAATAGGCGTATATGGATAATTCCGCACTTCAGAATACCCAATAGTACCGCGACCCGAAACCGTTACGCTTGGCACGCATATCCTGGCTTCACTCGTGTAGCCTATTATACCCTTGTTCGTTTCACCGTTGGCGATTACCGGTATCGTGTTCGTATCGCTTTTTGATTTCGAGAAGTCTTTTGGCTTATCTCCACCTGCACTCAATCTATCACTTACTTCAATAAGCCTCACCCATTTCCATGAATCAGGTATTTTAAACAGTATTTCGTCCTCGCCGATACTTTGTTGTTGTTTTTGTACTTTTGTTTTTCCCTGTTTAATGAGCTCGGCTCTTTGGGCCTTGATTTGCCGATACAGCGCTTCACCAGTGCCTTCGGATGGATCTTGCGGGACAAGCTGGCCGGAAACAGCGAGATGTAGGATTGTTTGACGAAGAACCTTCGCGTCGGCTTTAGTGTGGATAATTTCAGACAAGTGCGTTAGTGCGAGGCTACTCCCTACGCCATCTTCGCCTTTTGCGAGTTGAGCTAACGAACTGGCGACGAGCTTAGTGCGCTCAGCCTGTTCGGCTTTGTAGGCCGCTGAAAGTTGGTCGATAAGCGCGAATATACTATCGACTTTGGCGACGATGCGTTTTTGCTCTGCGATATGTGGAATTGGCACAATAATACTCTGCAGTTTTGCGAGTATGATCCTTCGCAGAGCACTACCGGTTTTACTCGCCAATGCCTGGTCTTGTATCGAAGGACTAATTAGACTTGTGCGTAGATACTCAGGAACAATAAACTCAGGCATATTCTTCAGAATCGCCAATGACGATAGCACCACAAATCCTCCCTCGTAGACAACCGCGCACTTACCTACCGTTCCGTCTTTTGAAAATAAAACATCACCCACAGATGGCTGACAATCATTGTCTACAAGTTGCTTATAGCTCTTTTGAGAAATCTTTTTGCTATTCTTTAGGTCTATCTCCCCGCTCCAACTAACATCTTTGACATTAACGTAGGGCAGCCCCTCGCTTGTTGCCGGTGGTGAAAAGTGTGAACCATCAGTTAGATATTTTAAAATATCCCCCAACCTCACCCACTTCCAGCTTTCTGGGATTGAAAATGGCTCTTCATTTTCACTAATTTCTGGCAGTGGTTTTTGCTTCTTTATTCTTCCCTGTTTTACCAAATCAGACTTTTCGGATTGAATTTGCTGGCAGAGTTCTTCGCCGGTGCCTTCTGTAGAATCTTGCGGGACAAGTTGGCCAGAGACAGCAAGATGAAGTACCATCTTTTTAAGCCTGTCGATACCGCCAGGTATATGAATATATTCGTCGAGATTATCGACAAGTGTGCGCAGTTCACTAACGGTCATGATGAGATAATGCCTCAGTGAGTTCAGATTTTATTTTATCCAAAATATTTTTGACTTCTGCCTGCTTCGCGCGATAGTCAGCCAGAACTTCTTCTGGATTAAGCTCGTCGACCTCTATAAGATTCGGGTTTTTGATATCAAGGTTGTAGTTGCGTTTTTTGATTTCATCTATATTAACCTTCCAGGCTACTTCACTCTCGGTGCGGTTATCCCACCACTCCCTAATCGGCTCGAATTCTTCTACGCGAATAGGCTTTGTCTTGTTGTAGGCTTTTACACCCTCCGGTAGTCGATGCTCGTAGTACCAAATCTCTTTGGTAGGTTCACCCTTGGTGAAGAATAGTAAATTAGTCGCAATCGACGTGTACGGCGCAAAGACGCTTCCAGGCAGACGAATGATCGTATGAAGATTACATTCTTCGAGTAGATGCTCTTTGATACGGGTCTTGGCACCTTCACCGAATAAAAATCCATCCGGCAAAACAATACCAGCACGGCCACCTTGTTTGAGTAAGCGAATAAATAATATCAAGAAAAGATCAGCTGTTTCCTTCGTGCGGAAACTTGACGGGAAGTTCTTTTCAGTGCCGTCTTTTACCACGCCGCCAAAAGGTGGGTTGGCGGCAATGACGTCCACATAATCGTTTGGCCCATATGATATATAAGGCCGAGACAAGGTGTCGTCATGACGAATGTTATCTGGCTCTTCGATTCCGTGAAAGATCATGTTTGTTACAAGGAGAGAGTATGGCAACTGCTTCCACTCTACGCCATAAATAGACTGCTGTAGAAGTTTCTCGTCCTCTGCCGTCTTTGCTTCTTTGCGCACATGATCAATTGCGCCCGTCAAGAATCCACCTGTTCCCGCTGCAGGATCGAACACCTTTTCGCCAAGTTTTGGATTTACGCGGTCAATTATGAAATTGGTGACCGCGCGTGGGGTGTAGAACTCACCAGCATTCCCTGCTGACTGCAAGCTAGAAAGCAAGGTTTCATATATATCCCCAAAAGCATGACGATCTTCTGATGAGTTGAAGTTGATACCATTGATTATGTTGATGACTTTACGAAGTTGTGTGCCATCTTTCATGAAATTACTGGATTCAGCAAATACTTCACGCACAACTGCCGTTCTACGATTACTTTGCTTAACTTCAAGGTTTTTTAGGTCGGGAAAAAGCTCGTCATTAATGAAATTGAGCAGTTTTTCTCCGGTGATGCCATCTTCTTGAGCGGCCCAGTTTTTCCAGCGGTATTTTTCAGGGACGGCTGGGACATAGTCTTTGTCGAGAAACTCTTTTTGTTGCTCGTTGTCATCCATGATTTTGAGGAAAATCAGCCAGACCAACTGACTAAGGCGCTGAGCGTCACCATCAACGCCGTTATCCTTGCGCATTTCATTCTGAATACTTTTTATAAATCCTGACCCGAGCATGTTATTCCCCTTCTGTCGCTATTTTGCCGTTTCGTATAATTCACTTGTTAATTTCTCAACCACCGCTTCGTACTCTTGGATACCCCCAAATAGATTGGCGATTTCGATAGGCGTACCAATAGAATGCAGCGGTTGTACCTTGAGAATCTCACGCACTTCTATCGCTTTGAGACTAGTCGACTCGTACTTGTCGACTAAAGCTTCGAGCACCTCACGAGCTTTGCCTTGATATTCATTCAGGAAGCGACTTTGACGCACCCTTTCAGCTCGAGTCTTGCGGCCAATCGGCTTTTGACCATAGGCTATGCTCATGACAACATCAAACATATCCGCGTCATCGCCAAATTTATCGGCAAGCTCATAAATTGGTATACCCTTTGCAGCCATTTCGTCCAAAATGTAGTATTTTTGCTTGGCTGACGACCACGTCTGAAGAAATTCGTCTAAAGTGGCATACTCGCCCAAAATATTCTTGCGAGTGTAGTCAGTGAGACTTTCGGTTATGAGCTTGCCGTCTGCGCCCATAATACGGACCGTGTCACCAATAATGGCCACTTCTTTTCCACTTACGGTGTGGATGACCCTTGTAGAAGCGCGTTCATTATTGCCATCCAAACCCGGTGCATAGACTACTCCAGGCTCCTCGACAGCTGTATTGCCATCATCTACGCCAGGATCATCTGGGCTGGGGTCTTCAATTTGATCAACGACATCATCAAACTCGCCCTCATCCTTTGGTTCGTAGACCTTCACTGGATCGCCGTCAAATTCTGGGTCGGCAAACAACTTCGTAACATTACGGAAATCTAAAATAGTAAAGTAAGTCTTACCATAATCTTCGCGAACACGAGTACCGCGTCCAATTATTTGTTTAAACTCAGTCATGCTCTCGATATTACTGTCGAGTACGATCACCTTGCAGGTTTGGGCATCGACACCTGTGGTCATAAGCTTGCTTGTTACAGCAATTACTGGGTATCGAGATTCTGGATCTATAAAATTATCGAGCTGTGATTTGCCTATTTCATCA
>CAZTXC010000057.1:0-6103 GCA_964617855.1 uncultured Candidatus Saccharibacteria bacterium
TTTTACTAGCCGACACCAACTCCATTGCCTTGGTAATCTGACGAGTGTTCTTAACTGACCCAATGCGGCCTTTAAGTTGTTGCTGGCTAGCCATGACTAGGCCTTAGTCTCCTTTGTTTTCTGGGCATAACTTTGGGCCACGTCTTTAGCCACTTTAAGAATCATTTCCTTAGTCTTTTCAGTAGGCTTGTCACCCTTATTCAGCTCAGTCATATCTTTTTTGTGCTCGGTGTTCAATTGGTGGAGCAGGGCAGCCTGAGCCTCTTTGATTTTTGGTACCGGGACATGATCGAAAGCACCCTCAGTTGCAGCTAGCAGTGAAGCTGTTTGCTCCCAAACCGATAGAGGACTGTATTGCGGTTGCTTAAGTAGTTCCGTTAATCGTTGACCACGCTCAATTTTTTGCTTAGTGTCTTCGTCGAGGTCAGTAGAGAACTGGGCAAATGCAGCCAGCTCTCGGAACTGGGCAAGGTCTAAGCGCAAACTACCAGCCACGCTTTTAACTGCTTTAGTTTGGGCGTTTCCGCCGACACGAGATACCGATAGACCAACAGAAACTGCCGGACGAATACCCTGGTAGAACAGGTTAGTCTCCATAAAGATCTGACCGTCCGTGATCGAAATAACGTTAGTTGGGATGTAAGCTGATATGTCGCCAGCTTGCGTTTCGATAATTGGCAGAGCGGTCAGCGAGCCGCCGCCTTCGGCGTCAGACATCTTTGCAGCCCGCTCAAGCAAGCGGGAGTGCAGGTAGAACACATCACCCGGGTAGGCTTCACGACCTGGTGGGCGTCGCAACAATAATGACATCTGGCGATACGCTACCGCGTGCTTGGTAAGGTCGTCAAAAACGATCAGGGCATGCTGCTTATTATCACGGAAGTATTCACCCATGGCTGCACCGGCATAAGGAGCAAGATATTGCAGCGATGCTGGATCGGAGGCACTCGTAGCCACCACAATAGTCTGATCCATAACACCCTCTCGCTTAAGGCGCTCAATCAATCGAGCTACCTTACTTAGCTTTTGACCAACTGCTACGTAAATGTTCACAATGCCAGACTTTTGGCGATACTGGTTGATCATGGTGTCCACTGCAATAGCGGTTTTACCTGTTTGGCGGTCACCAATAATCAGCTCACGCTGGCCCCGACCAATTGGCACCATGGCATCTATTGACACTAAACCGGTCATCATTGGTTCATCTACAGATTTGCGAGCCAATACACCAGGGGCAGGGCGTTCAATCAGGCCAGTTGCCTTGGCTTTAATAGGTCCTTTGTCGTCTAGTGGACGACCGAGGGGGTCAACCACGCGACCGACGAGCTCAGGCCCAACTGGCACTTCGAGCACTTTACCACTCAAGCGAACTTTAGCCCCAGCCTTAACATGCACGTCGCTGCCGAGTAGTACGGCACCGATTTCGTCTTCTTGAAGGTTTAGCGCAAAAGCAGGCACCGTTCCGCCATCGGTTGCTTCAATATCAAGCATTTCGGCATAGCCAGCCTTACTCAAGCCATAAATCCAAGCCACACCGTCACCGACTCGAGTTACAACACCAACATTTTCAATTTGTGGGCTCTGCTTTAATGCCTCGATGGCTTTTTTAATATCTGCCGAAAGTTCTTTGACTGACACATCTGCCATGGTTATGCTCCCATCTCTTTAAGCCGCTGTAATTGCCGGCGCACGGTCAAATCCAACCGATGGTCGGGTGATTCCACCAGCACGCCGCCAATTACCTGCGGGTCTATTACTTCGTTTACAACTATGTGCTCGGCCTTGCTTGCGCTCTTAAACAGGCCCAGGACTTGCTTCTTAACCGTCTCGCTCAAGTTACGGGCCGAAATAACTTGCACTTCGGTCGCGCCAGTCTGGCGCTGCATCTCGTCTTCAATCAGGCGTACCACGCTATCCAAATCTTTGCTACGGCGCTCCGCAACCAGAAAGTTAGCCAGACTTCGGCTAACTTTTGCCTTAGAGGCGCCTTTTTGCAGCTCATTGACAGCCACGTGGGCTAACTGGCGATTGGTGATCTTGCTCATGCTCGCACCTTGCTGAGGGCGCGGCTAATGAGGCTCGCGTCCTTTTTAGCATCAAGTTTCTCGTCGATGATCACTTCGGTGGCATCAGCAACAAGCCCAAGCATCTCCGCTTTGAGTTCTTTGCGCGCCTCAACCATCTCGCGCTCTATGCGAGCCTCGGCGTCTTTAAGCATCTGCTCAACCTTTGCTGTGGCCGATGCCTCGCCAGCTTTGATGATGTCGCCAGACTCTTTGTTTGCATTTGCGATGATTTCGTCGGCTTTCTGACGTGCTTCAATATGGAGTTTCTTAAGTTGTTCATCGAACTCAGCTTTCTTCTGCTCCATCTCCAGGCCTAAATCGACCCCTTTGTTGATCGTGAGCCGACGCTCTTCGAGCGTGGTCACGATCTTTTTGAGGGCGAACTTACGGACAATCAAGAACAGCAGCACAAACGTACCAGCCTGCAAGATCACGGCTTTAAAGTCGATCCCCAGCACTGCCACACCAGTTTTTTCTTCGGCGGCAGTTTCGGCAAATTGGATGAGATGTGTCAGCTGTATCACGTATGGTGTCCTTACTTAACGATTAGGCTTCCGAGGAAGGCGAGTAGCGCAGTAACCTCAATCATGGCTGCGATAATCACAACCTGACCAGCGGCCTTACCAGCTTCCGGGTTGCGCCCCAAAGCCTTCATGTAAGCGCTGCCTACGAGGCCAAGGCCAATTGCTGCTGCAGCGAACGAAATACATAGCAAGATAGACTTGCTCATGACTGGGTTCCAACCGCTCATAGCTTCTGCTGCTTCGGTTGCTGCTAGTGTTGATAGTAATGCCATTGTATTGCTCCTTTTTAGTTACCGCCGGCACCCGACATGCGACATGCGAGCCCGCCAACGGATATTTAATTAATGGCTAACATCGCCCTCTACGGCCGCCACAACCGGGTCGACTTCGTGAGCTGGATGTTCGTCGTCATGGCCGTGTGCAATGGCTAAGCCGAGGTAGGTTGCACACAACATTGTAAAGACATATGCCTGGATGCACGCTACCAGCATCTCAAACATTGCCACAGGTAAAACAGTGAAACTTTGAAAATCTTTACCCACCCATGCAAAAACAGCAATCAGAATATCACCAACAGCGGTGTTAAGGAAGAGACGTAGCGCCAGGGACGTAATACGTGTTAACTCACCAAACACCTCAAGCAAGCCGATGAACATGTTAATAGGGTTGAAAGGCTTGTCGGTAAAGTAGTGTTTTAAATGGCCCAAGAAGCCCGATTCTTTTATAGACAGGTACTGCACCGTAAGAATAGCGAAGACAGCCATAGCAATGGTGCCATTTAAATCAGCCGTAAAGGCACGAAAGAGCGGGACTTCGCCTTCGACAGTGTGGGCGACAATACCGTGCCCAACCCAGGGCATAATGCCCATAATGTTGTTAAAGATGATGAAAACAAAAAAAGTCCCGAATATTGGGGCATACTGTACGGCCTTAGCTCTACTGCCAATTGGCCCCTCTATGAGGCCAATAACGAACTCCACTAGCATCTCCACACCAGCCGATGCACCTTTGGCGGTTTTGACACGAATCTTACGGCTGGCAGCCAAGAGTAATACAACCAACAAGATGGCGCAAATCACACCGTAAAGAATTGAATTGCTAATGCTCGTTGACCCTACTTTAAAAATCGCCTCAGGCGAGAGGGCGATTGGTGGCTCGGCACTGTTAGCCAAATGAGTCAAACTGGCAAACATATGGCCTAATTTTATCAGAGTAGTCGCCCCGAGTGCAAATCGGTGAAAGACAGTGAATAATTGGCAATATAATTTTTGCTTTTTGTATAATTATATGTTAAAATACAAAAGGTCCATTCGGGCACATTTACACGTGGCAACAGCCACCAGAACAAAGGGGAATCCATGCTTGCCGCATACATCCTGGCGTACGCCCGGAGCGATGCCATCGCGCTACTGATCGTGGCGGGCTTCATCGTCCTGCTGATCGCTGTGCGCACCCTCAACCATCGCTTCAGCGAAGAGGAGAAGGAGGACGACAAGTGAACCAGTCACTGAACCCACCACCTCCCGACACCACGCTGATCTCGCTGGTCGGCGCCATCCTCAGCCTTGTGGTGATCGCCATCGCCATCTGGGCACTCGCCTGGGGCGTAGCACATCTGATGGCCTGGGTGGTCAACAAGATGCGCGACCATCGACCCGACCAGCCCTGAGCCCTGGACCTGTCCCGCGAGGAGTCATGGCTGCGCTCGTCGCGTCATCTCCTCCGGGACTGGGTCCGGTAATACATTTGCAACTGCTCACCGAGCACCACATTTGTATTACCGGACCCTGAAACCTATTTACCAATTATTGTTTTTATGATACAAAATAGTCAGTCCGTCAAGACTAGTATATCGACCGAGCCACTGGCTCACAACGATAGGACCTTGCCATGTTGCCACAAACCATTCGACGTAATACCGGACGCCGGCTCTACAGAAACGGCATCACCAAACTATCAGTAGGCGCTATCTTCGTGGCGATCGCGGTGTTGATTTTCATCGCACTGATCACCTTCCTGATTGTCGACATCGTCCGGAGCGAGATTGACTTCTCCCGCCAACAGGCTCGCGAGACAGCGGCCGCTGAACGCGACTACCACAATGCCCAGGCGAGCCTGAAGCGTCTGGGAATCAACGCTGAGTTGATAAACCACCAAGCAGATGAGGCAATCATCACCGTCGGGAGATGCAGCCGCGCCTACAGCATCAGCTGGGACAAGGACTTCAAGACGCCCACCTTCACCCGGCCACTCGACGACACCACAACGCTGCGCATCAGCCAGAATGAGCTGCTCGACGACATGCCAGACACCTGCCAGCCCACACCTGGGTAGCATGACGGACCGGCCGGGAGGTGAGTTGCACCACGTGCACCCTCTCGGCTAGCGTCCGGTGTTTGTTACCGCTTCGCTTCGCGAAGCCCTTCAGCAAACACCGGATCTCACCTTATTCACTTTGCCACGCAGCCCGCTTTAGGCGCTGCAACAAACCGTTCGTATCATTACCACTACATGCCGCTGGGTCATTAAGCGCGTCTACTTCGCCGGCGTTATGCTCAACTGTTTTATAACGCAACAACAAGTCACTATCGCTCTCGGGGCCAAAATTAATGAGCAGTCGATCTTCATCCCCAATAACTCGGTTACTGACACTACTGACAATCTGGCCGTTCAGGACAAAACTGAGTTTGGCGCCATCCTGACTCCCAACATACACCTTGTCCCGTGTCTCGAGCGAAGCATTACCAAGACTGTACCCCAGATTGGAAAATAATGCGCTCCACGTAACCCCTTTATCATGAACGTGCACAACATGGTTCACGTTGTCGTGCATATGAACGCGACTCTTTGGATTGTTCTTATCGGCAGTGCAGGCCGCTACTTCTTCGTAGTACACATAACTATCGAATTTTTCACGTTGTCCGTTTATGTAGACCGCAAAGTTGGCATGATAATGCGGCGTCGGATTAGGTAGGGCAATGGTTCTAAAACCTATCAGCCAAAGTATTCCGGCAATAAAACCAACCAGCATCCCCAGCGCCAGTTTATTTTGCGGATTTGCCTCAAGAGTTACCATGCTTTCAATGTACCACGTATGCTAGACTAATAAGCAAATGTATCAGCTACTTGCACACGCCCAACGTTTCCACACCGACCATACGCCACTATGGAAGCATGTTCTAACCGAACCATATGTGATGAACCTTCTTTTTGCCCTTGGCATGGCGGCCCTCGCCTGGGCTATGCGCAACGTATTACAGGTCACAAATCTCCAACGCCTCTGGATTACCACCGGGTACTGTTTACTTGGTAGTTTCTTGAGCTATACGTACAATAAACCACTTAGCTTGATCGCCTTTAGCTTGGCTATTTTAAGTAGCTTGGCTGCTTGTTTTTGGATTATTCAAGGGTTGCCAGCACCAAAATCCAAGACTAAAAAATCGTAGTATGCTATACTTTGTATAGTAAATAAGGGTTTTACATGTCACACACACTCACCATTTACAGCACACC
>CAZTXC010000058.1:0-6060 GCA_964617855.1 uncultured Candidatus Saccharibacteria bacterium
CGCCAAGCTGTTAAGCGCAACCAAAATGGCGTTCGTTTTGCCAGTAACGAACATGCTCTCGGACCCGTTGCTCACACTATTGTTTTAGCTGTTATGCTCTGCGTACTGGGTCTTATTTATCTTACCCAGGTAACCAAAACTAACGCCTTCGGCTATCAATTAAGTGATCTCAAAGCCCGTAAGCAAGAATTAGTGCAAGAAAACCAAGATCTGCAGGTGCAAGCTGCGCAACTTCAAGCGTCTGATCGCGTACAGAACAGCCAAGTTACGGCTAGTTTGCCATCACCTGTTGATGTAAGTTACGTTCAAAACTAGCGGTTGCCTATGCCGCTTGTTCAGCGTCAACATCGGCCGGTCGTAGCTGACGATTCAGTCGTGAATCGCCCGGCTTTATTTTATGTTTGCTTGGTTGTTGCGGGGGTGTTATTTATTGGACGCCTGTTTTATTTAGAAGTTATCAGAGGTGATTACTATCGTCAGCAAGCAATGGCAGAGCATCAAAAAAAGTTTGAGATACCTGCTCGAAGGGGTGTCCTCTACGCACGCGACGGTAACAAACGAATACCCATAGTTTTAAATGAGACTAAGCGTCTGGTTTACGCAGATACGCGTTATGTACGCGATAAACGTAAGACGGCTGAGCTTGTGGCGAAAGAGATTGGTGGCGAAGCCTCCACGTACGAGCGCCTCCTGAATTTAAAGCAAGAGTATGTAGTCCTGGCTAAGAACGTGCCACTGTCGAAAGGCGATGCCCTGCGAAAGCGCTCAGTTGCTGGTATTGGCCAGACTGACACCCCAGTGCGCGTATATCCCCAGGGGCAGGCTGCCGCTCAGGTGCTGGGGTTTGTTAATGGTGATGGGGAAGGGCAGTATGGGGTAGAAGAATACCTCAATAGCCAGTTGAAGGGCCAGACGGGCCTTCTAAAGGCCGTTACTGATGTTAATGGTGTTCCACTGGCGTCGGGCGAGAGTTCCGTCCAACGACCGCCTCAGGATGGCAAAGACGCTCACCTGACGATTGATATTAACTTGCAGCGCAGCGTTGAAGAGGCGCTTAAGGCTATGTTCGAGCGTTCCAAGGCCAAGTCAGCTAGCGCGGTTGTGCTAGAGGCAAAGACTGGTGCCGTTCGGGCCATGGGTAACTATCCTACGTTCAATCCTAACGAGTACACCAAGGTGGCAGCTGATAACTATGGTGTCTTTAGCAACCGAACGATCTCTGTACCGTATGAAGCGGGCTCGGTCATGAAGATATTCACCATGGCAACAGCTTTAGATAAGGGGGTGGTTACTAAGGCCTCGACCTTCCCAGATAGCGGCTCCGTAAAAGTGGAGGACCGCACAATAAAAAACTCACGAAACTGGGGGAATGCGAACCGCAGTATGACAGAAGTTATGCAGTTATCTTTAAACACTGGCGTGGTCTTTTTATTCCAGCAACTGGGCGATGGGCGCTACAACGAGAAGGGCCGCACCATCATCCACGACTACTTTACGGGCCACTTTAGGTTTGGGCAGCGCACTGGCGTACAGTTGGCCGGAGAGTCGGGCGGTGGTATTAGCAAGCCAACCACCGGTGACGGAGACAATGTCCGCTATGCAAACATGACCTTTGGCCAGGGTATGACCGTCACCCAACTGCAGATTGCAAGCGGGCTGGCTGCAATTGTTAACGGTGGCACCTACTATAAGCCATCCATAACAGATGAACAGACCAAGCAGGTTGTTAGTCGTAATGCTGTTGGTGCGCAGGTGGGAAGCGACTTGCGCGATATGATGCGAGCCGTAATCCGCGGTACCGCTTTTGATAAGCCAGGCTATTACGTGGGAGGTAAGTCAGGAACTGCTCAGCTGCTTGATAACAATGGAAATTACACCGACGAAAAGACGACCGCTTCGTACACAGGCTTTATTGGCTCCAAGGATGCTGACTATGTGATTATGGTGCGGGTTGACGAGCCAGATAGCCGAGTTGGTTTTTCAGGTACTACCGCGGCAGCACCGCTCTTTTCGTCAATCTGCGATAGCGTCATTCAATACTACGGCCTATCACCGGGGATGTGATCTGTTATAATACTAATCGAGAAACGTCAAAAACAACTATGATAAACACTATCAGTACCAACGCCAACGATATCGCCAGCGTCTTTCTGCTTGGCGTAGCAGGTTTCCTGCTCAGCATGTTTATTACACCGTTGTATACCACACTGGCATATCGCTATAGCTGGTGGAAAAAACCACGCACGGAGGCACTGACGGGGGAGAAAGCCACTGTCTTTGCCAAGTATCACTCCGAAAAGCACAAACGGGGCATCCCAAACATGGCGGGTCTTATTATGCTGATGGGCGTGTCGATTGTAACGCTGTTATTCAACCTAGATCGAGCTCAGACATGGCTGCCGCTAGCGGCCTTTGTTGGCGCGGCATTTGTTGGTCTGATTGACGACATCATGAACCTTACTGGATCTGGCAAAGGCACTACTGGTATGAGAAGTATGACCAAGTTACTATCGATAACTGCCCTAGCAGTAGTGGGTGGGTATTACTTTTTTGAGAAACTGGGGTACACCGAGATCCACATTAGCTTCTTAAGCGATCTGACAATCGGGTGGCTTATGGTCCCATTGTTTACCGCTGTGGTTGTGAGTACTGCTAACGCAGTCAACATTAGTGATGGGCTTGATGGCTTGGCGGGTGGTTTATTAACGAGTGCCTTCTCTAGCTATACCGCTATTGCGTTCTTGCAGGGTAACATTGGCATCGCAGGTTTCTGTATGACCATTGTTGGCGCGTTGTTAGCCTACGTGTGGTTCAATATCTACCCGGCACGCTTCTTCATGGGAGATGTTGGCTCGTTTGCTCTTGGTACCGCGCTGGGAGTGGTGGCGATGCTAACAAATACTGTTGCGCTGCTCCCAGTAATTGCCATCGTGTTTGTTGTTGAGGCTGGGTCTAGTTTACTGCAGGTGCTATCCAAGAAGATTCGAGGCAAAAAGCTCTTCAAGGTGGCTCCGATTCACCATCACTTTGAGGCCCTTGGCTGGCCAGAGACAAAAGTGACCATGCGTTTTTGGGTCATTGGCCAGGTTGCTGCGGTTCTGGGTCTAATAATTGCCCTAACAGGCGGGCACATCTAAGTGTTTCCTCGGGGTGGAAGATCGCGGGCGCGGCCGGTTGGTGATGTTAGACGTCATCGGCCTGACTATGGCATCGTACTCCTTGTTGGCTTGCTGCTCATAATCGGGCTTATTATCATCTACGCTATTAGTCCGGGCCTGAGCCATCTTCGTGGTAACGTCGGCGAAGATTACTATATGACTAAACAACTTTTGGCGATTGGATTGGGTGTGGGCATGTTTGCGTTCACCGCTTTACTGCCATTGCCTGTCTGGCGTCAGTTAGCGCCATGGCTCATTATTGGCGCAGGGGTGTCAACCCTGCTTCTCTTGATTCCAGGTGCCAGATTCAACGATCCCATTAATGGGGCGACTCGTTGGATTCAGTTGGGGCCAGTTAGCTTTCAGCCGGCCGAACTGGTCAAGTTTGCATTGCTGGTGAACGGCTCGCTGTTTTTGAGTAGGCAGGCAGAAGATGGGCTGCTAAACAGCTGGCCTCAAACGCTTAAACCTTTCAGTATTGCTTTGGCGGCAACGAGCTTTGTAGTGGCGTTCTTGCAGCGCGACATGGGATCTACCATGGTCATTGTGGCGATTATGGCTGCAATGATTTACGTGGCTGGTTTGCGTCTAAAATACCTGCTGGCCATGGCGGGAAGCGTCGCTGGTGCCATGGTGGTGACGGTGGCCTTATTCCCACATCGATTGGAGCGGTTATTCACCTTCCTGCACCCAGAAGCAGATGCGAGCGGTGCCGGCTACCACATAAGCCAGGCCCTGATAGCAATTGGGTCAGGAGGCATTGTTGGACAGGGCTTAGGCCGTAGTGTGCAGGCCTTTGGCTACTTACCAGAGGCTGCCAATGACTCAATCTTTGCCGTTTATGCTGAGAAGTTTGGCTTCATTGGCTCAGTACTCTTAATTGCGCTATTTGGCATGTTGTTGATGCGCACTGTTTCAATCATTGAGCGCACTCCCGATATGTTTGCCAGGTTAATGGCGACCGGCATCTTTGCCTGGATCGCATCACATGTATTAATAAACATGGGCGCCATGTTGGGTTTGATGCCACTAAAAGGCATTACGCTACCATTTGTGAGCTATGGCGGTAGCAGCCTGCTGTTTACCATGGGTTGTGTTGGCCTCTTGCTGCAAATTTCGCGCTATACTGTACCGAAAGCCAGAATGCATAGTTTAAGAGGGGGATCCAGTGAAAATACTCGTTTCGGGGGGCGGGACCGGCGGTCACGTTATACCCATCCTGGCCGTTACGGCAGAGCTTAAGCGAATTGATCCTGCGATTGAACTGTTATTTGTCGCACAGAAGGGTGACCCCAGCCAAAGTATCATTCGCCAACGCGACCCAAAGTTACGGATTTATGAGATTAGCGCCGGTAAATTTCGGCGATTCCACAATCTGAGTTTTGGGCAGCGGCTTCAGAACCTGCCGCTTGTCTTACGGAATATTAAAGATGGCGGCAAGGTGATGGTGGGAGTTATGCAGTCGTATTACCTTATTCGCAAAGAGCGTCCAAACGCGGTGTTTATTAAGGGCGGATTTGTCGGCTTGCCAGTTGGTATAGCAGCTCATGCGTGTCGTGTACCAATTATCACTCACGATTCTGATGCCGTACCTGGTCTAGCCAATCGCATCCTATCTCGCTGGGCAGAAGTCAGTGCTGTGGCTATGCCGGTATCATGCTACGCTGGCATCTACGACAGCAAGAAAATGCAACAGACAGGGTTGCCCATCGATGCTAGCTTTGCAAAATTGGCACACACTTCAAAACAGCAACTGCGTAGCGATTTGGGTTTACCTCAACGTCGTCCCATGGTGCTTATTATCCCTGGTAGTTCTGGCGCAGCAAGCATTAACCACGCCGTAGTAACAATTGCAGCGGACCTTATAGAGGCAGGCTGTAGCATTGTTCATGTAACTGGACGAAAGCACTACCCAGACATTACGACTGCCTACCAAGAACAGAATATAGATCAGCGCTACCTAGCGGTGAGGGCATTCGTTGATAACCCAGCAGAATATACACGGGCAGCTGATGTGATTGTGTCGCGGTCGGGTTCGATGTTACTCGAGCTGGCGGCGCAGGGGTGTGCAGTCGTTAGCGTGCCACACCCACACCTGACAGGCGCCCATCAACTCAAGAATGCTGAACTATATAGGAAAGCACGGGCGGCTGTCGTTGTTGATGATATGGCCGTTCAAAAACGGCCAGACATGTTAAAAGATGCCATTGCAGGCTTGCTGAAAGATGCTAACCGCCGAAAGCAGCTTGGCGACGCTTTGCGGAGCTTTTACAAACCCCAAGCGGCTACGTTACTAGCAAAGCTAATTATAGCCAGGGCAAAAAAGTAGTATGGCTCGACAAGATCGTTCTCGTGGTGGTGACCAAATGAAAGTGTATCGGTCGTTTACGCCATCGTTGCCTCGGGAAACAAAGCGTCGAACGCAACAACCAAGTCAAATTAAGTTGCCGCAGCTGTGGCGGAGTCGTGTGAGGTTGGTGACTGGGGCCACAGTTGCAGTTATTCTCTTGTGGGTTACGTATGTTCCACGAATTCGGGTAGCTCCATTACTGACAGATGACACACTGTTGAGTTCTCAGATAGAGGTAGCTGGTAATGAGTATCTTTCGGCTAACCCATTGAGGCATTTCCAGCTTTTTATTAGTAGTAATGAGTTGGCCAAGGCTGTTCAGGATAAGGTGCCAACTGTTGAGCGAGTAGTAGTTAAGCGTGCCTTATTTTCGCATACCGTAAACCTTCACATTGTTTCGAAGCAACCCTCAATTATTTGGCAACAGGGTAGGGGAGGACCAGCCTATTTAGTTGACCAGCAGGGGAGGGTGTTAGCGAAGGCGACAAACCAAGAAAAGCTCCCCAGAATAATATCCGAAACGCCGCCATTAACAGGGGAGATGGCAGGTAG
>CAZTXC010000059.1:0-5955 GCA_964617855.1 uncultured Candidatus Saccharibacteria bacterium
CTGCTCACGCGCCTTGGCATGTATCGCACTGCTAGGTTTTCGCTGCAAGATGAGATCCTCTATTTCTCCAGCCACCTCGAATACTTCGTACAGACCAATTCGCCCCTTGTAGCCCCCGGGCGAATCTGGCGTATCCTTGCCTTTGTACAAGGTGTAGCCCGAACTTGTCACTAATGGGACATTGGAGTAGCCAAGCTCTGCAGCACGGGTTTTGCGTTCCGACTCCTTGGCGGGAAGAATATGGCCTAGGGTTTCGTGAATTGACGCTGTCTCTGCCTTGTCGCTTATATAGGCGTCCTTGTGCTTGGCAATACGACGAACTAAACGTTGCCCGATGACTGTATTAACCGTCGATGCTATCAAGAAGGGTTCGATACCCATATCTAGGAGTCGAGGCAGCACACCAGCTGCTGAGTTGGTGTGCAAGGTGCTAAACACGAGGTGCCCCGTTAGAGCCGCCTGGATGGCCAGGTTGGCAGTTTCCTTATCACGAATCTCTCCTACCATAACAATGTCTGGGTCTTGGCGCAGAATTGACCTGAGGCCATTAGCAAACGTCAGCCCTACCTCGGCATTAACTTGAATCTGGTTGACGCCATCCATTTTGTATTCAACTGGGTCTTCTAGGGTAACGATGTTAACGGTATCGTTTTTAATCTCTTGAACTAAGGCATACAGCGAGGTCGACTTACCAGAGCCCGTTGGTCCCGAGGTGATAATCATACCGTTCGGTTTAGAAATACCCCGTCGTATAACCTCCAGGCTGTGGCCACGATAGCCCATCTCTTCGAGAACAAAGCTGTTACCCGTCTTATCGAGCAAGCGAATTACTACCTGCTCTCCCCAAACAACTGGGCTGATAGCAATACGCAAGTCAACGTCTTTTTCGGCCACATGGATGCTAAACTCACCATCTTGCGGCACCCGGTGCTCATCAATTTTGAGGTTAGCCAAAATCTTGATACGAGACACCAGAGCTGGCTCGTTGCTTTTTGGCAGCTTCATAACCTCCCGCAGAACACCGTCTACTCGGCAACGAATCTTCAAACTCTCTTCGAGTGGTTCAATGTGAATATCTGACGCACGATTCTTGACGGCGTACTCCAGGATCATATTTAAGGCTCGGGTGATCGGGGAGTCTTGGACCAGTGTCTTAACATTAGCCTCGGCCTTCTTTTTGTCATCTTTTTTGGCGTCCTTTTTGTCGTCGTCCGCCTCGTCGCCTTCTTCTAAGCCCTCATTCAGAGCGTCTTCGAGACCTTCTTTCAAGTTAGTCTCGTACTGGGTAATTACATGCTTAATACCTTCCTCGCTCGCCATGTATACCTTGATGGGTCGGCCAACTTTGTTCTGCAAAAAGTCTACAGCTTGCACGTTGTCGCCATCCAGCATAGCCACGACGAGTTTTCCTTGCATTTCACCAAGGGGGACTGCCATGTGTCGTTCAGCAATCTCTTGAGGTAGCAAAGCCAAAACTTTTGGCGAGACGATGGCCTCGGATAGGTTCACATACGGCATATTGCTAATCGCAGCTAAGGCCTGAGACAAATTCTCGTTACTAACCTTGCCTTCCTTTACGAGCAGCGCTAAAAAGGGCTCGGAACCAGCAGCAGCCTTTTTTTTGACTGCGTCCAACTGAGCTTGGCTAATGAATTTACGCTCCACTAGCACAGCTTCGAGCTGTTTTTGATTGGCTTCGGATAGGACGCTCATGTCGTCACCTGATACTTAATTACTACTACCGATCGGAGTATTGCCCGAGCTGCCACCAATTGTAATTTGTTTCGTTGGGTTGAGCGCTCGATCGTTGAAGACGGCTGGATCTGGTTGCTGGAAGGTGCCACTAATTTTCTCGACAACCTCAACTTTGGCTGAACGGTTTTCGGCAGGCCGGATAACTTTACCCCCAACGATCGCAGAGGCAACAATGGTTACGAAAACAATGAGTATGAGGAGTGCAATGTCGTTCTGTTTCACTTTATCTCCTTTGTGCTTATCCGCAAGTCTTTGGTTGGCTGATAGTATGTGTCTGCGCTAATGTCCAGCAGCACGTTACTCCCGTCAGAACCTTTCAATTCAAGAGTTCGCACCGAGATAGGACGGATTGATCTTTCCGTGTCACTCAAAAACGTGAATACTTTGTCGGCACTACCCGCAACAGCAGCACTAAAGGGTATGGGTACAGGAGTTGGTAGCGGACTCTTAGACAGTGGTGTATCCCCAAGGTCGTTACCACCAAACTTGAACTTCGTCATATCCTGCCCACTATTCTTTGCAATAAACTCGATGGAGCTACCAACTGCCGGAAAATCATACTTGCTCGGTAGCGCCTCAAGAATCACCTTGCTGTTGTAAGGGGTACCATCTAGCGAAACCAGGTTGTTCTTAAGAGTACTCAACTGTTTGATGTTATGGCTAAGATTGTTACGCGCCGTACGCTTTTCTTTCATAACCCGCAAGTTAAAGCTGTGCTGATCGAGGAGTATCTTGCCGGAGACAACCGCAATTGATAGTGACACCGACCCAACAATTGCCGCCACAAAGATAAAGCTGTTAGCTTTGCCAATCAGGTTGCGCTTGGTGCTTTTAACAATATTCATGGCTGCTCTTCTTCCTCGGTCGTCGACTTAATGAAAAGTGGATTAGGTTTCTCGATCTCAGCGCGACTAGTGGTCTTACCCTTCTCTACCTCAACAACTATGTCTTTGGTTGGGTCAAAAATAACTGGGTCATAGGTGAAAACCGCCTTTACTCCTGCGACTTTTCCATCGAAGCCAGACTGAACACTCACCTTAGTAAATGGCGTAATTTTTTCGTTTGAGTTCGGTAACTTGTAGTACGCGAACTTGAGCGTATCTGCCATCGTATTCGATCGCTCAAGTGATGCCGCCTGCCCACTCAATGTCATCGTATAGTTTGTTGAGTCAAGTGTAAGGGACGTGAGCGACACATCGTTCGGCGTAATTACGGTCAATATATCTTTAAGTCTCGATAGCTTTGGCTTTTGGGTGTGCAGTGTCTTGAGCGAACTGAGCTGTGATTGCACGGTCAAGGCTTTGTTAAGCGCTTCTACATCGCCTAGATCATTGGAATACTTCTTTATGTCACCAGTAAGGTCGTTGATAGACTTTTTGTCCCACACGAAGACCACAAACGACATAATTATTATGATGGCAATCGAACCTGCAGTAACCATAAAAGCCCCTAGTATAACCAGGCGCTTGACGCGTTGAGCCTTGAGGAACTCCAGCTTAATGTCTGGCAGCAAGTTAAGCTGAATCATACGACACGCTCCGCTAAGCCAGCGGCAACTGGGAAGTGGTTAGCCACAGCTGTTAGATCATTCTGACGTGAGCTGGGGATCGATACGTTACGCCAAGCATTGCCAATTTCAACGTTGAGGCCAGTTTTGTTAGCCAGATAGACAGGAAAGTTGGGCAAAACCGATGCCCCACCACTCACGATAATCTTTTCGATTTTCACACCCGAGTAGCGAGTGGTAAAGAACTTAATAGACTTGTCGACTTCTCCAATCAGGCTGTCCACGGTGCCGATAATGGCTTTGTACACTTGGCCTTCCAGCTTGTCTTCTGCCAAACCGAATTTAAAGACAAACTGCTTAGCCTGGGTCTCGTCGATATTCAAGTTCTGAATAGCAGCTCGTATCAGGGCGCTAGACCCTGTTGGGATTGACCTGATCAAACGAGGCATGCCGAACAGCGTCATAATAAGGTCGGTGGCTTCGTTCCCAATATCAAGGATCATCTGCGCCGTCACCGTATTAGCTGGCGTGAGGGCCCGTGTGAGTGCTAATGAGTCGGGCTCAAACGCTATAACATTCAACCCGATCGATTCGAGCATGTCGAGCCGTTGCTCGACATATTTGCTATTGACGCTCGAGATGAGCACCTCTACCTTGCTCTTTTCTTTGGGTGAGTCACCAAGTAGCGCCCAATCAAACTTAGCCTCACTCAGCTGCATAGGGATGTAGTTTTCCACTTGATAGCGAATGGTTTTTTCGAGTTCGTGCTGCGGCAGACGATCCATGTCCACTACAGTTGCGAATACCTTATTGGACGGGATGCCAACGGCAACATTTTTTGATGAAACCTTGGCCTGAGCGATGAGGTTCTTTATTATTTCGGCAACTTTTTGCTGGTCAGGTATGGCATCGCTAGCAGACAGCTTGGGGTCAATCGGGATACTGCCATATCTACTAAGGTTGGTGCCATTCAACTGAACCACCCGCACTGCTGAGGTGCCGATGTCTAGTCCGAAGAAATCGTTTATCCCACTCAATAAACTCATAATTGGTTCCAGTTTAGCATAAGCAACTCTGTTGTAGCCACGGTTTTTTACTTATAGCACTGGCGCTAGGTTCTCGATGGCGTCGTACTTGCCAGAGTTTAGCGTCGGGTTAGTTGCTGGAGCCGAGAATTGGAGCTCACTCGATGGAAGGAAATGCTCAGCCGCGTGGCTACTACGAGGTGAGTCCGATGAGCCACTATTGGTGTAGTAAATGTCACCAGATAAGCGAAGTAGACGCAAGCGCCGGGCCAATACACTCCCGTTAATCTGGAGTCGTCCACGGCCGGGGCCAGACTCTGCAGGGTTGATGGTGGCATTGTTACACTGCGTGTAATAGGAGGCGTCGCCAACAGACGAGAACGGCTTGCCATCATTCGCTCCACCCACCTGGACACAGTCATCAAAGATACCCGTAGTGCCATAATTGGCGCCGACCTCTGGTTGGGCAGACCAGATACCATCCGCACGAATGACCGAACTATCAATGTGGATATTCCCTTGGACGGCAACTAGCAGGAACGAGATGTCTTCGAGCCGGCTTTCTAGGCTACCAGAATTGTCTGTAAGCTTTCCAGTTGCTGGGTCGGCAAAGGTAATGTCACTTTTTAGCCGCACGCTACCCTTGACGGCCAAGGTAAGGTGCTTATCTTGCAGCCAGCCACTCGGGGCGGAATTAGTAACGATTAAATTGCCGGTATATTTGTAGGCCCCATCGGCCAAGGTGGCAAGATCGACCGTTTCGTCGGTCAAACCAGTCAGTGGCTTAGTGGTACCGGCCTGTTCAAACTGTCCATAGTAGTCGTGAATACACACCTGCGCACCAAAATTACCCTTATTTGCGGTCGTGTTGGCGAACGTCAGGGCATCCCCACTACCTGCAGTTTTAGCATTCATAGCGCTGCTCAAATTGCGGGTAGCTGAGAAGAAGTTCTGCAGGCCAGCAGCGCCAGTCAATTCGACCTTTCCATTTGCAAAGACCCCGTATTGGGCCAACGAGCCAAACACTTCGCCGCCACCGCCGGGCCCACGCGAATGAGTTTGTATGTTGCCGGCTTGACCGACACCGGACAAAGGTGCGCAATTTGCCCCGACCGGCTCGGTTCGCTGTGACGTGCCATTAAATTGCCCAAACTGCCCCCCGGCCATAACGTCACCACGCCACGTCTGTACATAGGGTTTGCCGGTAACGTACACGCAGTTGCCAGTCTCGGTTTTTTCTCTTGAGGCGACACCAATAGTACCGTCTGTCTCACCTTCGGCCGGCTCAACTTTTATGTAGGCACATATCAGATCCCCGAGCACGGTACCTGAAACGGTTTCGTTTTGTGTCGGCCAATTACTTGCAGCACCAATTACTTGGTCATTAAATGTCTTGTTACTGCCTGCCACCTCTACACCGTTCTTCTTAATATAGTAGTTGATCTTAACTCCCGTAGCGCCTGACGGCTTGGATGAGCCATCGCCATCGTTGCGAACGTCGAACTTGACTGAAACTGAGCTACCTATGGGCGTAATTGCGTACGTCGGCTTAAGGTCGTATCGACGCTTAGGGCACTCAAACGTGGCCGAAGCAGCACCACTAAACGATACCCCGAAGGCCGTGTCACTAACGGCATGGACATATCCATAGACGCTGTGCGTACCAAC
>CAZTXC010000060.1:0-5951 GCA_964617855.1 uncultured Candidatus Saccharibacteria bacterium
TTCGACAAATGTTAGCGCTGCAGCGATGACGATAAATTGCCATAGGTGGGCAATGACGCTGATACCGGCCAGATTGGCAAAGACAGCGGCTAAAATGATGACGGTCGAAATAAAGAACGTCGTGCTGCCAAGGTAGGTTTTCCAGTGTCTGTCTACCAGGTAGAATTTTCGCCTGCCATAGCGCAAACCAACAACACTTGCGAGGGCGTCACTCACCCCCAAGACCAATACAGATGCAACAAATCGAAGGTCGTTGGTGGGCTCAATAAGTGCCAGGAGGGCGATCCCTATCGGAAACCAAACTTCACCATGGCCTTTGCGCTTAGGGTGATGGATTGAGCGGAAGAGGTTCAATCGGCGACTGAGCCCCATGGCTATAGCAGCCACGATTCCAAGACCAATAATCTGCCAGCGGTTGAAGACTATCGGTAGCGCCGCAGCCATAAAGCCGCCAGTAATATGGGTCGACTTACGAGCAAGCTCGCTGTCGATTGGGTGCTTTGCTTGGAGCCACTCAATGACAACGAACACCAACCCATAGGTAATTAAAACAACTAGTAGTTCGATTTGTGTGTTTTCCATGATGCCTACATTCACTGTACACCTTGTAGCCAAAAGCGCGTAGAATGTGGGCAATGAAATCGGTCGTCACTCCTATAGTCGATTCAGTCGAGTCCATACCCACACTGGGGACGATTTTAGGCATTTGGGCTCACCCTGATGATGAGTCCTACTGCTGCGGTGGGCTAATGGCGGCCGCTAGCCAACGTGGGCAGCGCGTGGTTTGCGTTACGGCTACTCGCGGTGAAGCGGGTGGCCAGGAGGCTAGTGAACGGTTGGCGGAAACACTAGCTCAAGTTCGCAGTGCAGAACTTGCCGCCGCCTTACAGATCCTGGGAGTTACAGAACACCATTGGCTAGAATACGAGGATGGTCTATGTCAGGAGGTTGACGATGATGTTGCAGCAGCGCGGCTAGCTAGCATCATCAAGGAGGTACAACCGGACACAATCATTACATTTGGCAAAGAGGGCATGACGGGCCACCCTGACCACCAAGCTGTTTGTCGGTGGACCCACAAGGCGATAGACAAAACCGGCAGCGCAGCTCGTGTTTTTCACCCAATCATTGCTCAGGAGCAATACGAAGGTTATCTTCAGGCTGCAGACGCTAAACTTAATATCTTCTTTGCTATCAATCAGCCGCCGGTCAAACCAATCTGCGATTGTGCGATTCAGTTGAACTTGCCTCCAACTCTGCTGGATGCAAAGATGAGGGCTTTGGCAGCTATGTCCTCGCAAACTGCATCCATGCACGCGGTTCTCGGCGACGATATGCCCAAGGCATGGTCGATCGAAACGTTGGTGGATTGCTCAGGCTAGGCCGCGGAGATACTGTTTTCGCCGCTCGGGGCTAAAGTGCTCGATAGCATAGCGTAGTGTCGTGCGTGGCATAGTTTTGTAGTGCTTGCTGAGAAAATCTTCCAGGATTGCTCGATCACAGCGCTTGCCGACTTCACGCAACATCCAGCCAACGGCTTTTTGCATCAGGTCTTCCGTGTCGTTGACGAGCAACTCGGCGATCTGTAATGCTGCGGTAGGGTCACCCTTTTGAATGTCGTAGAACGTCGCTAACACAGCTATCCTACGATCCCATAGGCGCCGAGACTTAGACAAAGCAACTAATTTAGTTTTAGGCTTGCCGTGTAGCCAAGCACCGACGATCTTGTGGGCCGAGCTATCTACTAAGTCCCAGTTGTTTACGTGCTGTTTGTTGGCCAAGTAAGCCTGATAGATCGTTTTTTGCGTAGCAGTATCACCGCGCTCAAACTGATGAACCATAATAAACAGTGCGGTTAGACGGCATTCATGCCATGGGGACGCGAGTAACTTGAGGGTTTCGACGAGTGGTAAATCCCGGAATTGTTTAGCGATTCTGCGCTGCTCAGGAACAGTGAGCCCAAGAAATGCATCGCCGTGACCATACTGACCGGGCGCTGTCTTAAAGAACCACGCCGCAGCTTCGGCGCGCTGTGGTGTAGCCTTGGCCTCAAGGGCAGACTCAGCAGCTTGGGCAGTGGCACTCATGGTATGAGTATATCAATTTGTTCTTTCAAACGGAGACGGTCGCTGGCCGATGTCGGTTCTAAATTGGGCGCCAGCAAAACGAATTCCATCAGTCTCTGCGTAGGCACTTTTGAGCGCTTCGTCGAGCGTGGCTCCAACTGCCGTAACGCCCAGCACTCGACCGCCGTTAGTGTAAAAAGAGCCACCATCAAATTTTGTGCCGGCATGGAAAACAACCGCATCGCCCTTGGCGCGGCCGTGTCTGTCTAGGCCACGAATTACATCGCCACGTTGGGGTGTATTGGGATAATTAGCTGCTGCCATGACAACACATGCCGCGTAGCCATCATGCCATTCTAAGGTCTGCGTATGTAATGTGCCGCAAACCGAACTGACCATAAGTTCCAGCAAATCTGACTTCAGTAGGCGCATATATACCTGTGCTTCTGGGTCGCCAAACCGCGCGTTGTATTCGATGACATTGAGCCCGCTCGCATGAACCTTAATGCCGGGGTAGAGTAGGCCACTAAACGAACGTCCTTGTTCTCGGAGCGCGGCTAGAATAGGGTCGACCACTTGCGTTGAGGCTGTAGCTACGTGTTGGGTAGTAAACCATGGTACCGGGGCGATGGTACCCATGCCTCCAGTCATTGGGCCTTGGTCGCCGTTAGACAGCTGTTTGTGATCTTGTGATGAGATAAACGGTAGCGAAGTCCTGCCATCGGCTAGGGAATGAAGCGATACTTCCTGCCCCTCAGCATAGGCCTCAATGACTATAGTGCTACCGGCATCGCCAAGTGTTTTTTCAACGAGTAAATCATCAATGAGCTGATGCGCCTCGTCGAGAGTAGAAATTTCAAAGGCTCCCTTCCCTTTTGTTAAGCCGGTGGCTTTTATGTAAAAAGGAGGCACCAGCGCGTCAGCAAACTTGTGAGCAAATTCTGGGCGGCTAAAACCCTTAAAGTCAGTTGTGGGTACGCCACTATCGATCATCAACTGTTTTGAAAATGATTTGTCGGTTTCAATTGTTGCAGCTTGGCGCGATGGACCAAATGCAGGAATGCCGCGTCGAATCAGCATATCCACCAGGCCACGACCAAGCCATTCGTCCGATGAAACAACGACCAAATTAAAGTCATCTTCCGCGGCTAATTTTGCAATGTCTAGCACGCGGGGCGGACGGCTCGTACCAATGGGTTCGGCAATCTCATCGATGCCTGCTTTGTCACCTACGATCGCCAATCTACCAATCCGCTCAGACTGGGCAAGTTTCCATAGTAGTGCATGTTCACGCCCACCATCGCCCACCATCAACACATCAAGCGATTCAGAATTCTCAAGCTCGCGTAACTTTGATTCTAGTAATGGCATAGACACTCCCAGTATGGCATACCGACGTTGTTGACGGCTAGCTGCTACAATGCAGTTGTGGTTACGATTATTGCAAAACGAAGACATGAATGGATAAAGGCAATCGTAGTGTGTATAGTGGGGCTGCTTATTTCTGGTGGCATCATCGGCCTAAAATATGCACACACATTCCTGCAGAGGCCGCTTTCGGACTGCAAGGCCAGTGACTACCGATGTTACGCAGAATATTTTGCCAAAAAAACCTACCATAGCTCCCCAGAGGAGGCATTTACTGAACTCAAGGCTGCTTACGAAAAAGATACCTATGTGCAATCTCAATGCCACCAACTAACGCACATTATTGGGCGAACGGGGTATAAAAAATACGGTAGTTTATCTGGCGCTTATAAACATGGCGATAGCTTCTGCTGGTCCGGTTTTCACCACGGGGCTGTTGAGCAGGCGATAGGTGATGTTGGTGCTGTTGGTATCAAAAAACAGGCGAACGGTATTTGCAAAGAACTTGCCGATGCACGGCGGTATTCCTTTGATCATTTCAACTGTGTGCATGGTTTAGGGCATGGCTTCATGTCAATTGATGGCTACGAGCTGCCAACGGCATTGAAGAGCTGCCAGTTACTGACTGATAGCTGGGAGGCTGAGTCGTGCTACGGAGGTGTCTTTATGGAGAATGTTATGGTGGCAACGCGAGAAAATGGCTACAGCAAGTACCTGAACAAGGACGACTTACTCTATCCATGTAACGGTATCGAGAGGCAGTTTCGACAGCAGTGCTACATGATGCAATCCTCTTATATGCTGCAGCAGAACGGCTACAACTTTGGAGCAACATTTGCCTTATGCGCACAAGCCGATAGTGAATTTGTTGCAACGTGCTACCAGAGCATTGGTCGAGATGCCAGTGGGAGCACTGTGAGTGACGTTGCCCTGACAAAGCAAAAATGCAGTAGCGCACCAAATGGGGACGCACTCTACAACTGTATGATTGGTGCGGTGAAGGATTTTGTCTCTTACTTCCACGGAACTGCGCAGGCCGAACAACTTTGTCAGGCATTCGGTGGTGAAATTGTTGCCCCTTGCAAACAGACGATTAGTGACTACTATGCGGTATTCTAAATGAGTATGTCGGCTTCACCCATCAAACTTGCAACTATTGCCTCGGTCATCATGGTGCTGTTTGCGGTTGGTTTTGTGACCCTTACTCGTGATGCCGAAGAGTTTGACGTGGATAGTGTGTTGCCGCCACCCGTGAGTCAACCTGCGAAATCTAACAAAATTGTCACAAAGAATGAGCTTGCTAAGAATGATGGCAAGGAAGGTCGGGCGTGTTTTGTGGCTGTCGATACGACCGCATACGAAATAACGCAAGGTAGGCTGTGGAATAATGGGATGCACGACACGAGTAACGAGCAGGCAATGTGTGGAAGAGACCTGACTGAAGCGCTGAGCAAATCACCTCACGGGCGCAGCAAGCTTGAGGACATGCAGGTGGTCGGTACCTACCAGCCGTAAATTAGAATCGTGCGCTGAGTAAGGCGGTCTTGATGGCTGCTTGATCTTGTTGCCATGTAGTACTGTCGCCAAGGGCCGTAATGGTGTACCCGATCTTACCCTTAACAACATTGAGTTGCATCACGTTGTACTGCGTGCTTGCTAATCTGAAGCTGCCGTTAACAATAATTGCAGAGTCTTTTCCAATCTTGATATCTTCGCGAGAAGCCTGGCTGTATTCACTAAACTCGTTCTTGAGGGTGTCTGTATTCTTGTTGGCAAACGCACTAAGTTTTTGATTGTTGACCACGGTACTGCTTAGAGCGATGCTAGTTGTTGCTATGCTGTCATCTGACCTTGGCTTACTAAAGCTGATAGAAGCGCCAGGGGCTGGTTCTTCATCTTGCGTCCAGCCATCCGGCGGAGTGATGGAGAAGCCGCTCGCTTCGTCCTTGACGGTGTCTTGACTGGCCTGTGCATCGTTACTAGTATCGGTAGTTTCAGTTTTGTTGGTGCCTTTCGTTGCGAGTAATGAAATTAGCAGCAGAATGACTACAAAGGCAACAGCACCAATAATCACCCATTTAAGCTTGCTCGGTTGTTTTGCCGGTTGCTGGGGTGGTGTCATAAAGCCACCTGTCGGGTCAATTGGAGGTAGGGCTCCAGGCTGGTTTTGGTTTGGCAATTGCTGGTTTTGGTTTGGTGGCATAGCGTTCCTTTATCTGCTCATAGACTAGGTCATTGGGGTCGGCCAGTCAACCTGGTTGTGCTTGGAGTCGTGCGCGCATGGTACAGTTTTGAGATGAACCAGCACCGAGCCTTACTGCTAGAAACTATTCACGACGATGCACATGCGCCGCTGCAGAAAGCAGGCCTTGCTGTAGAGACTTTCGACCCGGCTACCGACAGCAAAGCCCTCCAAGCACGTTTGGAAGGCGTAGATGTGCTCGGCATTCGTTCGGCACCCGCTTTACCTGCTGAGTTGTTTGAACGAGCACCTGATCTTAGGGCCGTTGGTGTATT
>CAZTXC010000061.1:0-2459 GCA_964617855.1 uncultured Candidatus Saccharibacteria bacterium
TCTTTGTTAGTTTCTTGTAAATAATTTTGCTGCTTCCGGCTGCCACTTCTGTTAGTTGTTTGCTAGTAGCTTTGTCTGATGACCCGTCGACCAATACGAGCTCCCAGTTGTCATAGCTCTGCCCGGTTACTGAATCAAGCATCGGGGTTAAATATTTACTTGGCGTGTTGTAGCAGGGAACGATAACACTGATTTTCGGGCGATACGATGCCTTTTTAAGTTTTGCCGTAGTTGCTTTGAAAAGGATCGGCTCACACTCGGCAATCCACTGCCCATACGAGAGTCCTCGGCGTCCCTTAATGCGTCGGTGTAGGTCGCCGACAATAGCGCGTTGTTTGCTCCCTGTAGGCAGTAAACGGTTTGCAAGTCCCTGGACAAACGAACTCATGCTGCAGGCTTTGGTTTTTTTTGCATTGGTTGCTGCTGTTTCATGTTGGCCTTATTATAGCTTAATCCAGTGGTGATAACTGTATAATCGAAGTATGTCAAAACACACCTGCGCTATTGTCGTACCAACCTGGAACGGCTTGGATGATCTTAAGTCGTGCTTGCCTTCGCTCGTCACCCAAACAACCAAAGCGACAGTTATTGTCGTTGATAACGGTTCTGTTGATAGCTCAGTTGATTTTGTAAAAACTGAGTACCCAGCTGTTGATCTAGTCTGCCTACCTAAAAATCGTGGTTTTGCTGGTGGCGTCAATGCCGGCATCGTTCGGGCCCGTGAACTTGGTGTCGATGCCGTCGCCCTTTTTAATAACGACGCCGTCGCCGACCCTAAATGGTTGGCGGAGCTAGAAAAAGTGTTAGACAAAGATTCCTCTGTGGGGATTGTGACCGGCAAACTACTGAGTGCTGACGGCAAGACTATAGATAGCACTGGGGACTTTTACACATCTTGGGGCCTTCCGTACCCCCGCGGACGAGGCGAGACCAGCCTTACTAAGTACGATCACCAGACGGATGTGTTTGGTGCCAGTGGTGGGGCAAGTTTGTATAGAATGAAGATGCTCGACCAAATTGGCCTGTTCGATGAAGACTTCTTTGCATATTACGAAGATGTGGACATCAGCTGGCGCGCCCGCCTAGCGGGTTGGAAAATCCAGTACGCACCTAAGGCAGTCGCTCGACACGGCATTGGTAATACCAGCGCCAGGATTAAAGGCTTCACCACCTTCCAGACACTAAAGAACTTGCCACTCTTGGCACTGAAAAATGTACCTGGCAGGCTGTATGTACGCCTATGGCCCCGCTTTTTTGTTGCCCATTTGCTGTTCTCACTCAGAGCCCTTAGTCGCGGGCAAATTACCCCAGTTGTTACGGGTATCTTCATGGCGTTTTGGCTGCTACCAAAAAAGGTTATTGAAAGACGTAGAATTATGCGCAATCGCACCATAAGCATAGAAGAGGCTAATCGTTTGCTTATTCACGACTTGCCGCCTAACGCTACAGCACTCCGCAAGCTCCGCAGCATAGTAAGCCTAGGAAGGGTCATATGAGCCATATCGTTATTGATGGACGCGAGTCAGGAACAACCACTGGGCGTTACGTTGATAAGTTGATCGAACATTTAGCAAAGCTGAAGATTGCTCACAGCGTTACAATCCTAGCCAAACCCCACCGCATTGCATACCTCCACAAGATAGCCCCAGCGTTCACTATAGAAGAGTGTGTGGTCAAAGAGTTTAGTCTAGCCGAGCAAACCACCCTAAAGCACCAGATCGAACAGCTACGGCCTGACTTGGTTCATTTTCCAATGGTCCAACAACCAGTCCTCTACAACGGGCGTGTGGTGACAACCATGAACGACCTCACCACCCTCCGGTTTCGAAACCCTGCAAAAAATGCTTTGGTGTTTTGGTTCAAGCAGCGCGTCTACCACTGGGTCAACAAGCGAGTAGCTCGTAAGAGCACCGCATTGCTGACCTATAGTGATTTTGTGCGTGATGATGTGGCGAACTTTACTGGCTTACCGACCGACAAGTTCACTACTATCCCGCTAGCAGCAGACGCCATATCAGAGCCCGCGGAGCCGCTCGCGTCGCTGGCAGGAAAACCCTTCATCATGTACGTAGGGCGGCCGCTACCACATAAGAACCTGGGCAGACTCATTGAGGCCTTTGTCGCTTTGAAGGTTACACACCCAGATTTGCAGTTGGTATTAGCTGGCAAGACCGATGTCTTATTTGAACGTTTTAAAGCTGATGTCACAAAGCGAGGGTTGCAGGGGGTTATATTCACTGACTTTGTTTCGGAAGGTCAACTCCGTTGGCTATACGAGCAGACTGTTGCATATGTTATGCCTAGCTTGAGTGAGGGATTTGGCCTGCCTGGCTTGGAGGCAATGCTCGCAGGGGCCCCTGTTGTCTCTAGTAACGCCACCTGTCTACCAGAGGTCTACCGCGATGGCGCCCACTACTTCGACCCAACGAGTGTTGACGACATGGTCAGCAAAATAAATG
>CAZTXC010000061.1:2469-5630 GCA_964617855.1 uncultured Candidatus Saccharibacteria bacterium
AATGAGGTATTAATCAACAAAAAACTAGCTACTCAACTCAAACGTCAGGGCATTGCGGTAGCAAAAAGCTACTCTTGGCAAACCACTGCTAAAAAAACCTTGGCTGTTTATAACCGGGTCTTGGGTATTGATTAGTCTTCGCTAGGTTCTTCGTCGCTTTTAATTGGGTGGAGAACAACGTGACGATCACGACCTTCACCCTCCGATACACTGGTCACACTTGAACTGTCAGTGATCGCTTGGTGTACCACTCGTCGATCAGCGGCATTCATGGCGCTCAGGTGTTTAGGCTTGCCACTGTTAATAACTTCCTTAATCCACTCATTAACCTGTTCCAGAAGTCGCTCTTGCCGCTGCTTTTTATAGTCGGCTATGTCGACGCTTACCCGGTAGGCGGTGTGTCCTTGGTTGCGCAGGGCGGTGCTGATAATACTTTGTAGCGCACGGAGTGTATCGCCGTGCTGCCCAATTAAGAACCCGTTTAAGTATGAGGTTGGGACTGATAACTCAATTACGTCGTCTTCGTGGCTCGCCCGAACATCGCAGTTCAAACCAAAAAAGGACAATAGGTCCTCCAGGTATTTCTTGGCATACACGATTGACTCTTCCACTACTTTTTACCCTTTTTCTTCTTGGTCTTTGGCTTAGCCTTGGGCTTAGTTTTGCTCGGCTGACTTGTTGAGCTAACCACTTTAGCAGATGTTGGGGCTTTATCGGCAATCGTCATTAGTTCATTGGTGTCTTGCGCCAAAATTCGACCTTGTTGCCAGTAGGCAACAATACCGCTGGTTAGCCAGTAGAGTGGAAGTGCGGAGGGAAGTCCGAGGGCGATCAGCAGAATTAATGCCGGAATCATGATAAGCGTCATGTTTGAAACCGCAGCACTCATTTCGGTAGGGTCCGCCTGTTTGCCAGCACCACTATCTTTAAGTATTTGCCTGATGGTTCGAGCCTTTTCTTGGTTGGGCATCAACTGTTTTGACTGGAAATACTGTATTGCTGCGCTGGCTGCTGCAATCAGCAGGGCTGGCAGGTAATAAACGCCGTTGCTCGAGGCTGCTCGTTTTAGGTCAACCCAACCAAAAAGCGTGGCGTCGAAATTGTTGATATTGTTCTTTAATCCTTGGATGTAGTCCAGATTCCGCACTGGCTCGTAAGCCAGCTTGATGAGGTTGTGGGGGTCATCAATGACGCGTCGCAAACCAATATAGAGACCAATCAAAATGGGGAGCTGCAACAGAATAATTCCTATAGAAGAAAACGGGTTTAGCTCACGCTCACGGTACAGCTCCATGGTGAGTGCCGATTCTTTTTGTCGATCGCCAGCCGCTTCGGCTTTGATGCGCTTCAACTCTGGTTGCAACTCACGCATCGCACGTTGGTGGTGAATCTGCTTTTTAAGTAGGGGCCATAACAAAAAACGAACAACAATAGTGAATACGATAATTGCCAAACCAAGATTGTGACCCGGCAAGGCCGCCAGTATCAGCGTGAGGAGGTTAAATATTGGTCTAACGATCAAAGTCTCAAACATAACTTCGGTAAATCATACCATAAATTACCGACTTGTCGCTACATTTGCATGCTATGCAATGAGCTCTGCTCGCTTTAGTAGACCAACGACGAGCTTTGATAATTCGCCGGCAGGCATGGTAGCTGCTTGAGCGTCGTAGACGATGATAGAGAAGTCGTGCCCGGGCTTAATATTTGGGGTTTCATGACGAATAATCTCGTATATTCGACGGCGGATGCGATTACGTTGCGGTGAGTTAGCGGCGACTTTTTTAGCAACAATAACAGCGGCGCGAAAGTCTGTACGTTTTGGGTTTGGCACGCTACGGATTACCAAAAAATACGACCGAACGGTCTTTCCTTTGCGAAATAGGTAGGTGAGGCTGCCGTAGCCGTGGAAACGGTTCCCGCGGGCTATCATCAGATTGACCCCTGTTAGTGGCTAAGGCGAACGCGGCCTTTGAGGCGGCGAGCTTTAAGCACAGCACGACCGCCGGCAGAACTCATGCGAGCTCGAAAGCCATGCACACGCTTACGCTGTTTAACTTTTGGTTGATACGTTCGTTTTGGCATATGGCAGTATCTTACTTGACTTCCCCCTCTGTTGCAATAGGGGTAACCCCCTTCCCTGCTCAACAGCAAACAACAAGATATCCACAGACGCACACAGGTTTTCCACAATTTAACTGGGGTCACTCTGTTCTGTGTATAAACTCACATCTGTTGGACAAGTCAGCAAAATTTAGTAAAAACAATGTGGAAAAGTGCCCTGCCCCTGTGTAGTATAGCTAGTAGACATTGTTAATTTGTCGGGGGAAGAAGAGAGGAATGGTGGATAAAGTGTGGCAAGCCGTACTGGGTGAGATAGAGCTGTCGGTTTCTAAGGGCAGTTTTATCACGTGGTTTAAGAATACTCAGCTACTCGACCACACCGATGATGTGGTTATCATTGGTGTGCCAAACATATTTGCCAAACAACAGTTGGAAGTTAAGTTCAACAGCCTCATCTCGGACGTGCTCAAGCGTAACGGCCTGACGGCAAAGAATATTCAGTACAAGATACACTCCTCATTAACCACCCGACGAGCAACACCTAAAGATAGTTTGCTGTCAGCAATGAATAGCCCCACTAAAACTGCTAGTCGCGTAAGTAACCCCACTAATCGCAAGGCTGCTCGGCCTGGCCTTAACGAGAAGTACACGTTCTCGAATTTCATTGTTGGTTCTGGTAATGAACTCGCCTACGCTGCTTGCCAGGCCATAGCTAAATCACCAGGGACAAAATACAACCCACTGTTCGTATATGGTGGTGTTGGTCTGGGTAAAACTCACCTTGTGCAGGCAGTTGGCAACGAAATCGCCGCCAACAAACCTGGGACGCATGTGGTTTATTTAAGTAGCGAGACGTTTGTACAAGAATTCTTGGATGCTATTCGCTCCAAGCGATCATTTGATGATAGATACCGTAAAGCAGATGTGTTGATTATTGATGACATGCAGTTTATTGCTGGCAAAGAAAAGACACAGGAAGAGTTTTTCCATACCTTCAATGCGCTCCACCAAGCCAATAAGCAGATTATTATCAGTAGCGATAAACCGCCAAAAGCAATCCCAACCCTAGAGGAGCGACTGCGTTCAAGGTTCGAGTG
>CAZTXC010000062.1:0-5347 GCA_964617855.1 uncultured Candidatus Saccharibacteria bacterium
GGATCAGGCAGATATCACTAAGGCTATCCCTGACAACCCTGAGAATACTGAGGTACTCGATGCGCTGTATTCGGAGTTAGACGATGCGGCGATCGAAATAACTGGCCGGCCAGCAAGTGATGACGATGATTGGGTCCCCGAGAGTGAAGAAGACCTCATTCAGCCGAATGACGCGTTTATCGAAGATATCGCGGATGACTCAGTGCGCCTCTATTTGCGTGAGATAGGTAAGATTCCTCTCTTGACCCCAGACGAAGAGTTAGCCCTTGCACATCGAGTTGTGGCTGGAGAAAAGCGAGCTAAGGACAAGATGGCTGAGGCAAACATGCGCTTGGTGGTATCCATTGCTAAGCGCTACGTGGGTCGTGGCTTGGACTTACTTGACCTGATTCAAGAAGGCAACACTGGGTTACTACGAGCCGTTGAAAAATTCGACCCAGATAAGGGCTTTAAATTCTCAACCTATGCGACCTGGTGGATTCGACAGGCAATTACTCGCGCAATTGCCGATCAGGCACGCACAATCCGCATCCCAGTACACATGGTTGAGACCATCAACAAACTACTTCGTACACAACGACGTTTAACTCAAGAACTAAACCGCGAGCCGACAAATGAAGAACTTGCCAAAGAGATGGAGATAGAGGTCGATAAGGTAGAGCACATTATGAAAATCAAGCAGGACATTTCTTCGCTTGATGCCTCTGTCCGCGATGACGAAGAAGACTCTGTCCTTGGAGACTTCATTGAGGATGAAGATACGATTAGCCCAGAGGAATCTGCTACAGGGCAGTTACTCAAGGAACACGTTAAAGATATGCTTGGTGTCCTAAGCGAACGAGAGCAGAAGATTCTTAAGCTACGATTTGGCCTCGAGGATGGAAAAAGTCATACCCTTGAGGAAGTTGGGCAAGAGTTTAATGTTACTCGTGAGCGAATTCGTCAGATTGAAGCCAAGGCGCTCGCCAAACTGCGCAAGCACAAAGATGCTCGCAAGCTTCACGATTACATCAAGTAAGCAACCCCGCCCTTAAGCGACGTTCAGCCGGGCACTCAGTGCGTTGAGTTGCTTTTGCAGCTCTTCCATCGAGACGTTGTTATCCAAGTAATAGTCGGCAATGGCGATAGGGCCACCTTTGTTCATGGTCTCAATCTCATTAACCTCGCGGGCAATGATCTCCTCGAGCGTGTATGTTCGGCCATCCTGGCGCGTAAGGATCCGTTCGTGGCGCACCTTACGATCCGCCACCATTGCAATGACGACCAGTGTGTCACCAAAGTGCTCGCGGAGGAACTGGTACTCGTCCCAACTGTATAAACCATCAAATATTACTGTATTGGTGCCAGTATCAAATAACTCAGCCGCTTTTTTAGCGGCTCGTTTGGCCATAACAGCGGGGCCTTCTTTGTCTCGCATATCTTGACGAACGAACATCTCGTCTTTTACGCGGTCTAAGCCGCGTCGCTCGACTTCTTCGTATACCATGCCGCCAAAATAGACCTCAGGGAGGCCCATCTCTGTAAAATGAGCGACAGCCGTACCCTTACCTGAACCGGGCATGCCTACAAAAGCGAGAATCTTTTTTGCCATCAGATGTATTGTACACGATACCGATCGGTTGACTGGGCGACGAGCTGCTAAAATGGATAAGCATGAAGAACCAGCCTGAGAAAAATATCGTCATCGTCGGGGCAAGTATCGGCTCAATGGCAGCTGCAGCCTACTTAGCCAAAGCCGGGCATACGGTGACTATCTACGAAAAGAACCGATCCGCCGGCGCTACAGAGCGTATTATCAAAAAGAAGGGGTTCACATTCGATCTTAATTTGTGCGGTCCACTTCAAACCGAGCTCCTTCGACCGTTTTTTGCTGACTTTGCGACGACACTCGAAAGCGAAGTTGATATGGTGGAGCTCTCGTCACCGTATCGCCTGTTCACTCCAGAGACTGACTATGCTGTGCCAACTGGCCAAGAACTGTACGAGCTGTTTGATGCCCTGCAACCGGGCAGTAGCAAGCGACTGAGTAAACTGATGAAGCGGGTGAGCAAAGATTATAAAGCCATAGTCGAGGCCCTTCAGCAGCAGCCAGGCCTCCCGCAGCCAAAACGAGGGTTGCGTCCCAAGCGTCGGACGGTCGAACAATTTGTGAATGGGGCTACCACCAACAGGGATCTTCAGCATATGCTGACGTTACCGTTGCTCGCCACGGGTGGCAAACCCGAGGACATGCCATCTGAGTATCTCGCCCTTAGTCGCGTGCTATTAGGCGATGAGCTTATGCAGCCAACGCGTGGGCTACCCGCCGTAAGTGCTGCTGTGCAAAAAATTGCCAAGAAGGCTGGTGTGATGTTTTGCTTCAACTCGCCAGTGAGTAACATTGTGGTTACATCTAACCAAGTCAGCGGTGTTGTTGTTAAAGGAAAGACCGTAGCATGCAACCGTGTGCTCGTTGCTCGCTCTATGCAAGCAGCAGAAGATAGCTTATTAGCTCCAGAGTACCAATCCTACCCAGCAAAGTTTTGGCAGAAACGGGACTTTGGGGTTAGTTGGGTGGTGGCGTGCCTGGGTGTTAAGCAGCAACTCGCAGAGTTACAGCCACACAATGTGCTACTTGATATCACGTTCGACTCATTCATGAGCAAACTGTTCACTACCAAAGACTGGACAAGTAAGCCGGCGCTGTTTGTTGATCTGCCATCCAAACTTGAGCCCAAGTATGCCCCAAAAGGAGGGCAGGCACTGGTGCTGCATATTCCGGTGGCGCATGGTGTTGAGCCAACACAGGATCAATTAGAAAGACTTGTTCTCTCGTCAATCGGGCGTTTGCAGCAGCAACTTGGCTATGAATTTATGACGGACATCGTCACCGCAGACATTAAATCTCCACACTACTTTGCTGATATGTATGGGCACGAGCCACTACTCTTACCCAGTTTGTCGCAATTGGCAAAACTGCAATCCCAATTTGCTAGTCGCAAAGTGAAGGGGCTGTATTATCTGCATAGTCACCCAATAACAACAACGGCTTCTGATTTAATGATTGCCAGCGCTCCGACAATTGCGCAAGAAATTACATAGACTGACACTAGATTGACAATCTAGCATAAACATGATACATTGAAATCAATCAGTTTTAAAACAACAAGGAAGAACATGCGCCACGAAAAATCCAACTCTGTTAAAACTCTAGAAGAAGTAAAGAAACAAGAACAGCATGTGGGTAGATTGAAGCAAGTTGGTAGGGTAATCATGGGTGCCGTTGGTGGTGTCGTAGCTTTTGCAAGCTTAGGCCAAGGTGCCACCGAAGCAAAAGTAACTCCCGATCGTCCACCAGCGGCTGTTGCTGCTGCGGCACCAGCTGAACGATCTGTGGCACAACCCGTTGCGCTTTCTCTAGAAGCTGCCAGTGTTGAGCGCCAAAAAATCCCGGTCGACGCTGCCGAAGTACAACGACGAGTCGCTGGGTTAGCTGACAAAATTGAGATCCTTTACTCAACACCGGACGAAGATAATACCGCGTTAAGCATCCCTGGTGAAAATGGTTCTGTTATGCGGCAAGTCGTCGTTAACGGACCGGATGGTGTTAAGCGTATCTTTAGTGCAACGTTCCCAAGTGCCGAAGCTTCAAGCAGCGAAGCGACAGGTATTACGGCTAAGAGTGCTACGGTAGAAGGGGACGTTCGTGCCTACGAGATGTACCAGGAGCCTGGTACAGGTGTGTGGTACGGAAGCTTTAACTCGACAACCGGGGAGCAAGGTGGCTTTGATAATGCCGCTGGCTTTACAACCGCAACCGCTAACATAGACTTGATGATTGAACGGGCAGAAGGAAATCGTCCAGTAGAGGGCTGAGGACTGCAGCTCTACCGCTTCTAAGCGCCCTCAGGGGCGCTTTTTGGTGTCTGTCGCATAATACGTAATACTTGGCGTACACCTAAGTAAATAAAGCCAGCAGCGATGGCGTATAGCCAGTCAATGAGCGCGAGTGGTCCGGCCCCAAAGTAGGGCTGAATCCAGGGATTATAAATAATGTTCAGCACACAAAAGATCGATAAGCCAAAAGCTGCTAACAAGTGCTTGTTACTCCACAAGTAGGAGCTGAAGAAGTTTCGCCCATGCACAACGCGTCGGGCCATGATATTTGCAAACTGACAGCAGACAATCGTCGTATAGGTGAGGATGGTAGCTTTGGCGTAGAGTGCTGTATCTACCGACATGCCAGAGGGTGATGCACCGTTTCGTGATAGGAAGAGGAGGTAGTTACCGTAGGCTAAACAACCAATCAATACTCCACTCAGTGCTAGGTCGATGATGCTACTACGATTGAGGATATGGTCGGACTGTTTGCGAGGCTTGTCATGCATGAGCTCAGATTCGGGTGGATCCCATCCTAGGGCTGCAATAGGGAATAGTTCCGCCACAAGGTCGATTGCCAAAATCTGGACTGCCAATATTGCTAGAGGGACATCGTATATTGCTCGGGCCGCCAGGCTAATTAACACCGTGAAGAGCTCTCCAGTGTTGGAGGTAAGGCAAGATAATGTCGCCTTTTTGATGTTCTGAAAAATAACACGACCTTCTTGTACGGCACCTACAAGTGTGTGGAAACTATCATCTAGTAAGACAATCTCCGCAGACTGCTTGGCTACATCTGTGCCTGTTACCCCCATGGCTACACCAATGTCGGCACGCTTTAAGGCAGGGGCATCGTTAATGCCGTCACCTGTCACTGCAACAACCTTGCCAATACGCTTTCCGAGCTCAACAATACGCAACTTATCTTCGGGTGCTACCCTAGAAAAAATCGTCCCTCCACGAGTTATGTACTCCGCGATGTCGCTATCGCTAAGTGTTTTTAGTTGCTCACCCGATACGAGTGTTAGATCTTTCTCACTACGCCCCAAACCGGCCTTCAGCGCGATGGCTTTGGCTGTTAACGCGTTGTCCCCAGTAATAATAGACACAGGTATGTGAGCTGCGCGTGTTGCCTCCATAGCTTCGGGTATTTCTTCACGCGGCGGGTCTATAATGCTTGTCATGCCCAAGAAGGTAAGGCCGGCCTCGGCTTTTTCCATAGTCATGTCGGTCGCTTTGGTGCCGGCGGGTAGAACTTTATAGGCATAGACCAAATTACGCATCGCTCCACTCGCTAGCAATTCATTACGGGCAGTAATGAGCTCTCGGTCGCGAGCTGTGAGTGTACGCGTTGTCCCATTGATCATAATGTGCGAACTGACCTCAAGAACACTTTCAGGAGCGCCCTTTACGAATACATGGAGTTGCTTATTGTACTCACGGATTGAGCTCATTCTTTTTCGAACGGAGTCGAAGGTAAACTCCCGCT
>CAZTXC010000063.1:0-4883 GCA_964617855.1 uncultured Candidatus Saccharibacteria bacterium
GATAGTCTTCGCTGGCTTGGTAAATAGCCACCTCGTTCGCTTTATTATATGTTCGCAGATTTTCCGCAAGTCGTGTGAACAAAGCGTGCTTAGTAGTCGCTGTCGATAGGTCCCAGCGGACAAAGTCCTCCATTGCGCCGGCAGCTTCTTCGATTAAACGCTCTGATGTGTGTTGAACATTGGCGATATCCTCGGCAGTGACCCAGGGCTCTCCTTGCTCGTCATGAATTGTGACAAATTCTCTACGCATGGTTTTCTCCTAAATATTGACTGATTACTTAGCGACGCTAAGCTTCATAAAGATTGCGAGTCGAGCCAGTATAGGTGCGCAATTGCGCGACACTACACTGACCCGACCCTGGGTTGACGGGAGGATTAGGGCAGCGCCATCGACGGTTGGTAACCGCCAGTCTTGGCCTGGAGGTCGAAGTTGGCCTCGATGAAGTCGATGACTTCTTGGGGGTCGATCTCGTGGTTGAAGACGATATTCGGCCCGTGCTTGTCCAGCTGGACAGCCTTGATGGTCTTGCCCGACGGCGTGATGAACGCCTTCAGGCCCTGACTTGTGTTGTGACCGCACTGGTGGCTGCCGCACTCGTGCTCCCGCTGACTGTAGACCGGCACCGAAGAACCGGGCTTGGTCGGGCAGTGGAAGTGAATGATGCAGTCCATCTCGGGGTGATCGTCGAAGATGATCCGCTGGGTCTGTCCGCCGGCAGATGGCTTGGCGCCGAAGGCAGTGACGTGGTCTGGGCCGTCGGTGACGACACGCACCAACCCGGCCGTATCGAGTTGGTTGAAGTTCACCTTGCGCCTTGACGAGATGAACTCGTTGGGTCCGATCTTGGCCGCGAAGTGGCCCGCAGTGACACCGCGCAGAGCCTTGTAAGCTCCGCGAGCGATGCAGTGACGCGTTACCACGCGCAGAGAAGGAAAGAACCTCTCGTCGTCGGGGCTGATCAGCTCACCCTCCACCACTTCAGTCGGGGTGTAATCGGCATCCCAACGAGCTTGAGTGATACTCATCAGCCCGAACAGCGCTTCCTGACGATTGCTGGTCGTGTAGTAGCGTGCCTCTTCGGGCGTCACCACCATGTTGACGCGGTTGACCACGTCATTGACGAGCACGAGGTTGGCGGCCGCTACCTTGCACAGCCGCAAGCCTGCTTCGTACATTTCGTCTTCGGTAGCGCCGGCAGTGGTCTTGAACGCCACCAGGAAGATGTCCTTTCGGGGTGGCTGTCCATCAACCGAGTCGCGTCGAAACATCGTGACCAGCTTGTCGGCAGTCGTCAGTTCCAGGTGGTACTCCTTGTTCGACTGAAGTCGCTGCTCCGGCGGTTCGAACCAGCGCTGCTCTTCGAAGTCCGGATCGTGCAGTTCCGGAGGGCAGAAACACTTGAAGCCATCCCGCCGGCGCTTGACGGTTGCGTCGAAGTCGACGATGGCCGGCGACCAGACGACGATCTTCTTGGCAGGATCGGTCACCAGCTTGTGCGCCAACTGGCGCATGTCCTGGTTGGTGATGAGCTTGGATGACGGGTCGGCCATTCGGGTCAAGTGCAGCGTGGGAATGACCTCGGGCCACATGTCCGAAGCCAGCCGCCACAGCTGACGAGCTGCAGTTCCGTATGCCGGGGCAGACAAAGCCAGGTGTCGGCGCACCGGCACGATGGTGCCGCCGCCAACAATGTGAACCTCGAAGTTTTCGGGCACGGTCATGGCAGTTCCTCCTTGTCAAAGGTCGTCCCTTGTTGGACTGCACCCAGCGTAAGATTGTTCCCATAAATAATCGAACAGTTTTATAAAATCAAATTGTAATGCAAAAACTACTATCTAAATATAAAGTATCAGTGCTCTTTAGAATCCTTGCCTGCCAAAGCTGCAAGCAAGCCCAAGCCCAATCCCATAATTGGCAACATGATCGCCAGACCGATAAAACCTGCCAAGCCATAGGCCTGCGCGCCGTAAGCCTCTTCGATACTAACTTGACCATAGATCAGTTGGGGGGAATTAGCGGCGGCAAGAAAGATAGGAAACATAATGATGGCAGCGGTTATGTGGTGCCAGCTCCAGGATGGATGCCTGTGCCATGCTGCTGCGGCGTGCACAAGCAAGCCTAGGCCTAAGCCGAGGGCCAGAAAGCTAAGCGTAAGATTACGCATTTGTGGAAAGTCGTAATGTAGCTGAATGACCGCAGCAATGCCGAAGCCACTCATGAGTAGGCCTGGATACGCACCGCTTGCAGTTTGTGAGCTAGGGCGCTTTTCGAGTGTCGCTTTGCAACTCAGGCCTCCCGCAAAAAGCGAGAATATTGCCGTGAGCATGAGTAGCCAGCCTGAGGATGTATTCCAGAAAGCCGTTCCCGTCATAACCGTTATGCCTGCGGCTGCAACGGTGAGCGGCACTACAGCACTAGAAGCGACAAATAATCCATTAGTAAAGGTTGGTCCGGATCGTGGGCGATGATAGTACAGTTCTATAATCAAACAGGCCCTCACGAGCAAGGCAACTAAGCCAATTACCAAGCTAGGGAAAACCAGCTCACTGGTTTGCACAAGTGCGCGGTTGAACAAGATGGCATAGGCAGTAAAGCCGAACACCATAAAGACGTTCGTTACCTCCATCATCGGCGTAAAGTAGGTCAAGATGGGTGATGCTTTTTTACTTGATTGCTTTTGAAAGCGTGCCAAGGCAACGGCAAACTCAACGGTACTCATCCAGGCGTAGATGGTGAATAACAGAATGGTAACGATGAGTGAAGCGTTAGCGAGGGTCATAGCGGCACTGGTTTTGCGAGTTGTTTACGGAGAGCCAGAATAGTCAACACAAGCAAGATAACAAACAAGACCGGGAACACGATGCCCAATTTAACAATGGCTGGGTTGGGGTGTACAACGTCTTCGGTCCGTAAGTAGCCTACAACTGCATACGGTTGGCGGCCAATCTCGGTTAGCATCCACCCAAGCTCGGTTGCAATGACTGCTAAGGGTCCTAGAGCAGCTACTCCCCAAAGTACCCTGCGCCGCTTTGCCAATGCCGGCTTCCATTTGCGGGCAGCAAGATACGCAACAGGTGCCGCAATTAGTAGCATGCCAATGCCGACCATGCCATCAAAAAAGTAGTGAATCCAGATAGGTGGGTGGTCCTCCTTGGGGATATCGTTGAGCCCAGTAACTACGCCATCGACTTTGCCCGTTGCTAAGAAACTCAGCATCGACGGCATCTTGAGGCCACCCTCTACTCGCCCGTCTTTTACGACGCCTCCAATAACAAGCGGCGCATTGGGGCCGGTCTCGTAGTGCGCCTCCGCAGCAGCTAGTTTGGCGGGCTGGTGCTCGGCTAAATACTTGCCAGACCGATCACCTGCTAACCCAACAAACACCGCGAACACTAGGGCAAGTGCTGCCAGACCACCCATTAACCGGTCGTAACGCTTTGGGAATGGTTTGCTACTACGCAGTCGTTTCCAGGCATACAGCGATAGAATCACCAAGGTCGTTGCCAAATAGTAGGCCAATATAGAGTGAGTGACCTCTGGCCAAAAAGCTTTGTTGAATATTGCAGCCTTCGTGTCGATGTTAGTTGGCTGACCGTCGGCTCCAAGGGTAAAACCCGCTGGGCTGTTCATAAAGGCGTTCACCGCGGTAATAAACACAGCCGAGCCGGTTGAACCGATGACCATCGGTATCGACAGCAGCCAGTGATGGAAGGGCTTAAATCGATCCCAGCTGAGCATGTAAACGCTCAGGAACACCGCCTCAATCATGAACATAGTACCTTCAAGCACAAACCCTAGGCCAACAACCTTGCCGATGAATTCCATAAACTTGGGCCATATCAGGTTAAACTGCATACTGATGATGGTCCCACTGACTGCTCCTGCAATAAAGAGGACAACTAATGCTCGGGACCATTTTCTTGCCTCAGCGCGAGCGCGAGGTCGCTTGGTAATAATGCCATACAGCTCCATGGCAGAAATCAGCACTGGCAACCCAACGCTGAACATAATTATCAGCAAGTGAAAGCCAAGGCTATCTCCTACTAAAGCTCTGCCGGCACTAACGTGGCTGTCCATTTATATAAACATTAGCATATTAAAAGTGGTCACGGATATGCTTGTAAGAGAATTCCCAACTAGCATTGGCTTTTTTGTGCGGGTTAAACAGGTGATTAGGGTCAAAAATATCTTTAGTTTCTTCAAATAAGTCGACCACCTTGTTGCCGTACATTTGCCGCAGCCATGGACCGCGAATCATGCCGTCGTTATGCTCGCCAGATAGAGAGCCATGATACTTCAGTACCAAGGCGTTGACTTCTTTCATGGCAGGGAGGAGTTTTTTACGTTCTTTGGGATCCTCGAGCTTCATGAGTGGGATGATGTGGAAGTTACCGTCACCCATATGCCCAGCTACGGTTGCTAGCAGTTTGTATTTGTCGATAATCTTTCGAAGCTTCGGCAAAAACTCGGGTAAAAAAGCCGGGGGGACGACCAAGTCGTCAATGAATGGCGCGGTATGCTTATCGTGAACTTTCTTTCGGAGTAAATTAAAGCTCTCGCGGCGCATAATACGGAATTTCCAGGCCTTCTCCTCGGTATTGTCATCTTCGATTGCCTGCAGTTTGTACTTCGCTAGGTCGTGCTGCATGGTCAGTAACTTATCATCGACTTCTTCCTGGCTCTCACCACTAAACTCTATGAGCATTACAAGTTTAGGTATCCCTCGCATCAAAATAAAGGCATCTGGCAGCAAGCTCAAGCCTAACTTAATGAGCTTGCGGTAGCCGAGGGTCTTGCGGAAGTAAAAGAAGAACTTGATTGATAGCACGAGGGTGTAGTTATCGAACGATTCAAATGTAGCTGGCTTACGCTTCATAACATC
>CAZTXC010000064.1:0-4677 GCA_964617855.1 uncultured Candidatus Saccharibacteria bacterium
TACGCGTCTCTGTAGAAGAAGCGGTTGGACACTTTGTCGAAAAATCGTTTTATTGGCTGGAAAATAAAGGCAAGTACTACTGCCAGGCCAACATACACAGACTGTTGCCCAGTGGTGATCGCCGCATCATTGAAGAAAATTCTATTGACCACTTGTAGGGCTACAAGGCCATACATAGATGCAAGCACAAGAATGGTGAATAGATAGGCGAGTGTGCGTGCAACAACCAGCCTAATGTCGAAAAGCTTATGCTTCACGATGGCCAAGGCGATAAACCCACCCAAGAACAGCGACCCAGCGATTCCGAACTTTGAAATCACCCAGTTGTTCGTAGCCTGGGGCAGAATCGTGGTAGTAATAGCTATCCAAGCGAAGGTCAGCAATATCCCCGTTGCCGTGTAAAGAATCTGCTGTTTCGCCAAACTATCAGCAAGCTTCGACCTATATGATTTGTAGAAATTATAAAGCAGTAGTACGAAAAAGAGCCCCACGGACAGACTAAACGCTACATAATGCGCACCTGCCACAACGTCAGTAACCTGTTTTTCTGGCACGTAATTTACTGACTTAACAACCAGTGGAGTAAAAGCAGTTAGGAACGTTGATGGCAAGCCCGCTACAAGCATGAGTACTGCTTGACTTTTATAACTGCGAATTCTGAACGGAAAATACAGAGAGAACATCCATACAGCCACAATCAGCAAAATTGCTGACGCAAAGGAGAGTCTATTAATTCTAAGGAGTGTCGAATAACTAGTGTTGTGATTGCTCAGGTAATTAATTAAGGACCACACACTCAAGAGGAACATCATTACTGCGTAAAGTAGATTCTGAATTCTTCTTCCAGCGCGTGTAAGTACAAGCACGGCGAAACATAAATTCACAAACACAACCAGTATGAGCAAAGGCAGATCAAACATGCTTATGCATATTTTATCTCGAAAGGAGTTCTTATACTAGTTAATGGGTGGTAAACCGACGGCTTTGTTTGAGTACGTACCTGCGTCATACTCATTTGGCATTAGAGCAATATCATCCAGAGTTAGTCCATCGATAAATATCTGCCCAACAAATGCATCTTTGTCGCGTATGCGCTTCATTCCTCGTCCAATTATTGAGTACGCAGGGATAGTGTCGTACGGCCCGCCATATGGATGCGGAGTCAACCCATCATAGGGGTCAAAAGGCTCTCCAAACTGCTGCAGGTTCTCATAAGGCTTAGTATCGAAAATCGCGAGCAGGTTTGACTTCCTTGCTGCAAGGGCGTACCGCAGACATGCGTGATAGAAAAGCATACTGGTACTGTCGATGCTGCCGTTTTTACCCCTATATTCAGGCATCCCCGCATGAGACGCTACGTCGAGTGAATCTGCGAGTACTAAACCCCCGGGAGTAGCTACAGAGCCCATTCGCTCCCAAGCGACTTCCTCATCATATTGTTCACCATCATCAAAGTATCTGGCTTTTATCTCTTCAAGCCATGGATTATTCTCCGGGTCATTCGCTACAAGATCATTGACATCCTTGAAACCCAGACCGGGCTTATAATGCGTTATTCGAAGTGCGGCAGCCGGCCGAGGCCCATCTGGATGTTCTGCATCAATAACCGCAACAAAGGTACTCGCCTCATCATATTTACCATAATCATGAACCACTTGGGATTTTGACTGCAAAAATGCCTCGGAGAAGACCAGCGTCTCAACCGATCTCGCAAGATCGGCGTAAGCATTTTCTGCAGGAATATAACCTACGACGAACTGCCTGTCACCAAGCTTCTCGCCCCAATCAGGCCCAATTTCTTCAACAAGGTACTTGGTCGCAAGATCTCCAAGAACCAAGCTATCGAACCTCTGTTCGAGCTCGGCTTCTAGCGAGGGGTCATAAATTGTAGCTGGCTCATTACTAAGCTGATCAGCTAATGGGCTATCGAGAAGTTCTGCGGGATTTATTTCTACAGTTGACATATTGCCTTCTTATATACAAAACGACACGCATCAAGAATTGAGATTCCTGAACGCGTGTCGTAATTTACAAATGTTCACGATACTTTGTTGTATCTGTCAAGATTATACACTATCAAACTGCTTACGTCAAGTATAAAATTGGGGAGAAACTCGGGCATAGGTGCGGGCTTAAGGTACTAAACCTCATACAGCCCGCACCTACGACCTATCCGAGCGCGTGTTGCCAGACCCAGGTCAGTGCGTCATTGATGTGCGGCCCGAGTACGGAACCACCCAGACCAAGACCATGGATGAGTGCGAACTCGAGGGCATAGATGGCGGTAGCCACTGCCGCGTAGCGGAGCACCTGCTGTCGTGAAACACCACGACGATAGAGCAACAGGCTAGTGACGACTCCGCCGATGAGCAGGCTTGCGAAAAGCCCGACGACGACACCAGTCACGTGATCCTTGAGTTGCTGCTCTCGTTGTGCCAGTTCCGGGTTTTTCCGGTTAAGCATCAGACGCTCGAGCAACTTGTCTGCCCACTTGGGCTTGGTATCGCGCATGCCGTAGTCGACCAGCTTGTAGCCGATCAGCCAGTAGCTAACGAACGCGAATACCGCCGATACCCACGCCGAGAATCCGGCGATGGTCCAGAAGATCCAGCCGAATGTTGCATCGTCGGCGATGGTCAGGAGCACCCACAGGAGCACCCAGTAGTAGACGGCGCGGAAGACTCGCTTCCCTCGAGATGTTTTGTCAACTTGTTCGATTTCCACGTTCTCCCCTTTCGCTGTCGGAGCGGAAATTGAATATTATAATACAATATAAATCTATATTTTTCAATCCCTGCACATCGTGTTGATTTGTGATACGGTACACGTTAACGCCATTTAACTTATTCTATTATGCCTGACACTCCCCCCAAACTCACCATCGTCGAAGACGACACATCCATCGCCTACATGTATCAGGTGAAGTTTCAGAATTCCGGTTTTGACGTTACCATGGCCAAAAATGGGGAAGAGGGCCTGAGGGTCATCGAGGCTAATCGACCTGACATTATCTTGCTCGACCTAAAGATGCCGATTATGGATGGCGCCGAAATGCTTGACCGGCTACGAAACACTGACTGGGGCAAGGACATTAAAGTTATCGTCCTCACCAACATTAGCCGCGACGAGGCGCCGCATACTATTCGCCATCTAGGTATCGCTCACTACATTGTTAAGTCACACACCACACCCGCTCAAATCCTCGACCTCGTAAAGCAAACCCTCGATAACTAACTCCTTCTTTCACATCTGTTATATCTGAGGTAAAATAGTGCCATGAGAAAAGTTCAAATCGGGGTTATGGGATCGTGCTCCGACCTCAACTACAGCAAGCAAACTGAAACCTTGGCTGAAGAGGTTGGTGCTGAGGTTGCCAAGCAAGGAGGCATCTTATTTTTTGGTGCCGAAAAAGACTTCGATTCCCTTTCAACCGCCGCTTGCCGTGGCGCCAAAGCTAACGGCGGACTCACGGTAGGGGTAACGTACGGAAAAGGGAAGGACATCGTTGAAAAAAACGTCGACGTCATTATCGCCTCAGGCTTGGAGCGCGGTGGCGGCCGTGAACTTGCGCTCGTTCTCAGCACCGACGCAATCATCTGCCTAAATGGTGGCTCTGGCACACTCACCGAGATTGCCATTGCCTACCAGGCGAATATCCCCATCGTTGTGATGTCCGAAACTGGGGGCTGGAGCGCTCGCCTGGCTGGCGAGTACCTCGATGCGCGTGAACGTGTTCAGGCGCTGCCTGCTAAAACCGCTCAAGAAGCCGTCACCGTAGCCATCCAAGAGGCAACTAAGGTCATTGAAAAGGCGACAAACAAGTAGGCCACTATGGGCGCCGTCTTCTTTTTAGATATCGATGGTACCCTTCTCGATGAAGATTACCGCTGTAATGACGACAGCTTGCCAGCGACTATTAAACACCTCCAGCAGGCTGGCGCCACGTTTTGCCTTAATTCCAATCGGTCCCTCGAAGACCTCTTGCCTATCGCTGAGCAGTTTGCCATCGAAGGCATACTGATTGGTGAAAATGGCATCTTTACCTACAATGTCGCCACCAAAGAGCGCAAACTCCTAGTGCAGCCGAGTTTCGAAGAAACATTGCGGAACCGCAAGCAAGCGTTTGAAAAAAGTGCCCAGGCTGTCGTAAACGATTACTACAAACAATCCGTGCCGTGGATTGACGCAGACACCGTCGCCGTTCTGCAACAACCCAACCCTTATCCCGACCTTCAAGACGGGGAAGTTATTGCCCTAAACAACAGCTATCGCAAGTACACCACCAGTGTTCATATTCTACGTAAACAAAACGGCAAGCTCGAGCACGTCCCAGGGCGCGAACTTTCCGAGCTAACCGCTCGACTGCGTGACGAATCGCATCTTGCCGGCACATCAAACATCAACCACTCAGTTAACTTCTCGAACATTTTGCTATCGCCAAAAGAGGTGTCCAAAAAGTCTGCCACCGAGGCGGTACTAGCTCAGCTTCCAGACGTCACTAAGGTATTTTTAATTGGTGATGAAGCAGACGATTACCTCGCCATCCACGGTCTGGGTGAATTTTACACGGTAGCAAACGCTACCGACGAGACCAAGCAAACGAGCGCTGGATACTCTGCTGCCGCCTACGCAAAAGGAGTGCATGAACTACTACACCGACTAAGTGAGACACGGGAG
>CAZTXC010000065.1:0-4668 GCA_964617855.1 uncultured Candidatus Saccharibacteria bacterium
TTTTTTTACATATTTGTGTTAATTTAATAGTATCTATTTCGGGTTTGTTATGCATAATAGAACTATATAGGATATCTATCGCTATGCCACGCTATCAAATGATTATCGGCCGCGCAGAATACATGGACATTGTCGATGTTGTTCCGGCTGTACCTGCCAAAATCGACACCGGCGCCTACCGGTCGTCTATTCATGCCTCAAAGATAAAAGTTACCGGTAAGGGTAGTGACGCTGTGTTGAGTTTTGAGTTATTGGGTCACCCAACATCACCGGTTAAGTATCCAATGACCGTGACAGAGTTTGAAGAAGTCTCGGTGACGAACAGATTTGGTGTTGAGGAGCAGCGGTACGAGGTTCGACTACGCGTAAAGCTTGGCCCTAAAGTGTTCACCACTTCCTTTACCCTGGCTGATCGCAGCAATAACTTCTTCCCGGTCTTGCTCGGACGTAAATTCTTGCGCAGCCGTTTTTTGGTGGATACAGGACTAAGTAGTGTTGATCGCATGAAGCTTAAAAAAGAATTTGGCATCAGTACGCCACTGGATGAAGAAGATTTAGAGTAGGGGTAGGCCATGAAGATCATTATCCTTTCCAGGGGGCCAGGTAACTACAGTACCCGACGACTCAAAGAAGTTGCCAAACTACGCGGGCACGAAGTTCGTGTTGTTAATCATGCCCAGTGTTATGTGACCGTCGAAAAGAATCGCCCTGTCATTCGCTACAAAGGCGAGGACATCACTGACGTCGACGCTATTATTCCACGCATTGGTCAAAGCATCACGCGGTATGGGACGGCTATTTTGCGGCAATTTGAGATGCAGGGTGTGTACACTATCGCTAGCTCTATTGCCATCAACCGTTCTCGCGACAAGTTGCGCACCATGCAGCTGCTTGCGCGGGCTGGCGTGGGCATTCCAAAGACCGTGTTCGCTCGGGAAACCTCTGATCTCGAAGACGTTATTGAACAAGCCGGCGGTACGCCACTGATCATTAAGGTGGTAAAGGGTACACAAGGCAAAGGTGTAGTATTGGCCGAGAGCAAAAAAGCTGCCGAGGCGGTAATGCAGGCCTTCTATGTCGAAGGTGTGAGCTTCTTGGTGCAAGAGTTTATTAAAGAGTCGGCGGGTGAAGACATCCGAGCGATCGTTGTTGGCGGTAAAGTTGTAGCGAGTATGAAGCGCCAAAGCCTGGATGATGACTTCCGCTCCAATCTGCACCAAGGTGGCGAAGGCACCATGGTTAAGCTCACCGACGAAGAGCGCCGAACGGCCATCAAGGCGGCTCGCACCATGGGCTTGCCTGTGTGTGGGGTAGACATGATGCGTAGTGGTCGTGGTCCGCTTGTGCTAGAAATCAATTCAAGCCCAGGCTTTGGCATCGAAAAAGTTACCGGTCGCGATGTGGCCACCAAAATTATTGAGTATGTCGAGCAGAATGCCAAGGGCCGCCACCGCAAAGATCGCATTGGCGCCTGAGCAGTGCTAGACTAAGCATATGAATTTTGACCTTATTCTTGGGGGCGCTTTTTTAACTCTGACGGCCATAATTCTGGCTTTGCGGACCAAGTGCAACTTCTTAGTATTGGCGCTCTGTAGTGGCTATGTGCTCGCCAACACACTGCGGGGCGACATATACGATCTAACCAACTCGCTCAACTTTTCGTTGCCTGGAATCTCCATCGCCCAAGCCTTACAACTCCTCATAACTTTATTGCCAGCAGGGCTGGTTGCGGGGCGATTTTATAAGTCACAACGAGGGGTAAGTTTGGTGCAGCAACTTGCACCTGCCTTCGGTACGGTTGGTCTGTTGTTTGTATTCGCCGAGCCCATCCTCGAAGGAGCGAATTTTCAATCGTCACTGGATGCCTCGGTGTTATGGGGTGCATTTATTCAGTATCGTGTGGCGATAATTATCTATGCGATCAGCGTGAGTATTATTGGCATAATGATTGAACATAAGGCGCCTAAACGGGGGCGTCCACGTAAAAAAGAGTAGTTGGAAGGTGCCGATGTGTTGCGTGGAATTACCCACGGTTTGCACACCGGCACCTCCTCTACCCGACTACGGTTCGATCTGGCTGCTACCAGCCAACCGAAATGTTGAATGCAGACAAGACGAGCAGGGTCGCGATCAAGATCAAGAAAGCGACACTGACGACCACCGGAATCATACCCAAGCTGTGAGGGCTCACATGGCGGGGCGCGGGAGTGGCTCGAGGATTCGAGTGGGTTCGCTGTCGTTGCAGCCGTTGCTGACGTGCTGCCTGCTCACGTTGCAGCCGCTGTTGGCGTTGAGCTTGCTCACGTTGCAGTCGTTGCTGACGTGCTGCCTGCTCACGTCGCAGCCGCTGATGTCGCGCTTCCTGTTCTCGCTTTAGGCGCAGCAGATCACTCTGCGACTGGGTCGTGGTGCCGATATCGCCCAAGAGCTGGTTGATCATGTCAATCACAGCGGGATCGAAGCCAGCAGCAGCGGGGTCCGTCATCATCAGGTTGAACAGGTTGGCGGGGTCGTAACCCTGTCGAAAGACGTACACGTTGTTGCCAACCCGGATCCGAATGGTTGCATCGGCTGGGCCCGCCTGACCACCCTGGGTTGTGTTTCCCATGTTGGGGGTCGGGTTTCCGGCGGCTCGACGCTGCGAGTCGTAGAGAACTCGCTCGCTGGCGTCGCTCAGAATTCGCTTGGCCTCGTTGATGCGCTGCATGCGCTCTGCTGCTTCCGGAGCCGGATTGAGATCCGGGTGGAACTGGCGAGCCAGCTTCTTGTAAGCGGCATCTATCTCTTCGAGCGTGGCGGTGGGTGTCACCCCCAGCTCTTTGTAAAGATCGAATGCGGGGAATCGCATTAGTCCTCCTGGTAGTCGGGATGACTAATATTACAACAATTTCCATAATAAATCAATGTGATTGAACTATGGTTGGCCCTTGAGGCAACAGGGGTGATGTGGTATGATTTGCCAGTCGTAGAGCTATGGGCCCATAGCTCAGCCGGTTAGAGCACCTGCCTTTTAAGCAGGGTGTCGTGGGTTCGAGTCCCACTGGGCCCTCCAATCTCGGTGATGCTTAAACTCCTCATTATGAGGAGTTTTCATTTGGTTTAGCGCGGGTAGGCCTGATCCATCCGGAAGATAAGCTGAACAGCCCGGAAAACGGTTGAAATTATCAGCGCCAACTAGGGTGAATATTTTCTTCGATGTCGGCTTGCTATACTAGTTGCATGAATGAACCATGTTTTTACCGAGTAAGCGTCAAGGGCATAGTCATTGACGAAACTGGTCGGTTCTTATTGGCGCGAGAAGATAATGACATGTGGGAGCTCATTGGCGGCGGTCTCGACCATGGTGAGGACCCTTTAGCTGCTTTGCGGCGTGAGATCCATGAAGAGACTGGGCTCGAAGTCACATACATTTCAGAACAGCCGAGCTACTTCATAACGGCAAGAATGTTAGGACGTGATAAATTTGTTGCCAATGCAATTTACGAGATGAAACTCAAAGATCTAGACTTTACGCCATCAAGTGAGTGCCAGGAATTAAGGTTCTTTTCGGTAGAAGAAGCGAAGCGAGCGGACCTGTTCCCTAATGCCAAACAATTTGTACGAGTGTTCGACGTTGGCCGGCATAATAAGTAGTATGATCACTATATGAACACAAACCCGGATGCGATTCGGATACTTTGTTTTGGCGACTCTAAAACTTGGGGACAGAAACAAGACCGTTCCGGGCGGCTGCCTATTAATAAGCGCTGGACAGGTTTGCTGCAGGCAAAGCTGGGCGATGGGTTTTGCGTCATAGAAGAAGGTTTAGGTGGTAGAACAATAAATATCGACGATCCCCGAAGGCCTGGACGTAATGGCCTGCAGTATCTTAATCCGTGCATAGAGAGTCATTCACCGTTAGATATGATCGTCGTCATGCTCGGAACGAATGATCTTAAGTTAGCTTTTGGTCAAAAAGCAGACGGTGTTGCCGTAGCTCTCAGGTCCTTAATCGCCGAAGCCAAGTTGACGATTGAGCGAGTTGGCATGCCCCCGGCAAAATTCGTAATCGTCAGCCCCATCCATATAAACGCGACTGCAAAATTATTTACGGAATTCTACACCGGATATTACGATCAAGGCTCCATGGAAGAATCCAAGAAGTTTGCTGAATTGTTTCAGGCATGTGCCGAAGAACACAACGGTGTGTTTGTAGACGCAGCTACCGTAGCCGAGCCGGGTGAGGATGGTCTGCATATGACTGAGGAGTCACAAGAGGCTTTAGCGGAACTAATGTGTAGCACTATTAGAAAGCAACTATGACATTTCAGGCGTATCTCGACACCATCAAACAAAAGACCGGCAAAACTCCGGCTCAGCTAAAAGACGCGGCAGAAGAAGCTGGCGTATATCGCCGCGACATGAAAGCAGGGGAGCTGGTAGTTTTTTTAAAGGATAATTTTGATCTTGGTCACGGGCATGCAATGGCTGTATGGGCCGTTTTTAAAAACGAGGGCTGGGTCGACCTTCCCAAAAAGAAGTAATATGACGAGACTCGGTTCTTCACTCGCGGGCTTTGATCTAGCAAGCCCAGTGATGAACGGGGCATACATTGGCAGCAAAATAACTGAGGATATCGAGAAGTTAGCCGAGTCGGCTGCCGGTGCTGTGGTGGTCGGGTCGATCACC
>CAZTXC010000066.1:0-4626 GCA_964617855.1 uncultured Candidatus Saccharibacteria bacterium
GGATTCGAACCCACGGTACCGTTTCCGGCACGACGGTTTTCAAGACCGTTTCCTTAAACCGCTCGGACACCTCTCCACGAACAGGGGTAATTATACGACACGACCGCGTGATGTCCAAAGGTATTACTGTATGGCTAATTGATGTTTTTGACCCGATTAATCGCGACCGTGGCTGCAGAAACCTCGGCCGCCCCAGCTGCTATAAGTGCCCGAGTCGCCGCCTCGACGGAACTCCCAGTACTCAATACGTCATCTACCAGCAGGATTGCCTTGCCCTGAACATCACCGATGACCCTATGGGTAATTGGGTTAGCTGTGCGCTCGGATCGGTTCGACCCAACTTGATGTGTTTGATCAAGACGTATTAATACCTGAGTAAACCGCCAGCCACGTTGCCGTGCCAGCTCCCGTGCTATTAGCACCGCGTGATCGTAGCCTCGCTGTCGTTTACGAGCCGTCGTGGTCGGAACAGCACACACCACGGGATGCGTGCCATACGGTACGGCCTCTGCTAGTAAACTGCCGAGTGCCGGGGCATAAGCGCGGCGGTGTCCGTATTTCAGGCCCTTGATAAGCAGCTCAACAACACCGCCGTACTCGGCCGCACTCCACGCATGCGCTGGCCTCGATGGCGCACTGCATGAACGACATGTAGCAAAGTTCTTTGTCGATACACCGCAAGCATAGCAAGCCGAGTTAGGTGAACTTGCAACGTCAGGCCAACACCCTTCGCATACGGGCGATCCTGGCTGATCACATAACAAACAGTAGTGGGGAGCATACCCATTAACCAGTCTTTCTAGCAATCTCATGAGTCCCACCTCCAAGTGTTGTGAATACTATCACAGTAGACTGGTTGCTATAATCGGTCAATATTAGATATACTATGTCAAAGACTACTGTCGTGGAGCGCGGATTAGTCGAATAACGTGGAGGAGTGCAATGGCCAGGCGACAACAAAACGACGATCTCTTAATGGAGGATGAGCTGGAAGCAGCGTTTCTCGACGACTCACTTCAGGACGACGGCAGTACCGCTGACGACCCAGTTGCCGAGGAGCCAGAGGACGATGACTATTCGTCTGTTCCAGGTCAACTCGCCCTAGATGTATACGAAACAAGTGACAAGCTTATTATTAAGGCCCGTGTTGCTGGGGTTAACAAGAGTGACCTCGATGTCAGTATCTCCGACAACCAGCTTTCCATCCGCGGCACACTAACCTCTGGCGACGAGACCGAAGCCGTTAACTACTACGTCCAAGAATGTTACTGGGGCGAGTTCTCGCGTAGCATTACACTACCAGTACAGGTAAAAGAAGACGAGATTGAAGCTACCCTTAAGGATGGCGTATTAACCATATCCTTCCGCAAGGTCCAAGAGACCGTCAAACGTATTCAAGTCCTCTAGTGTCGCAAGCTACAACTCAAAGTCTTCAGTGACATCCATTTCGGGCCAATGGATTTGTATTTGAGCACCCTGCGCGACTACATCCTCTAAGTAACTCATTAGTGAAACCGACCGGCGCATGTATTCAGTCATTTGCAGGTCTTTCATGCGAGCCCTCATTTCAAGCTCCCAGTGCAGGGAATCGGGCATGAGTATTTTTGTCACGTGCAGGCCATCACCGAAAGGGTCGGGACTTTCTGCACGCTGTACTTCACCCATCGTGTGCCTGGAGAACTACGCTGCAGTTGTTCGTGTAAAGACGAAGCGGACGAGAGCCTGAGAAAGCAGTACAACAACCAGCCCAACCACGGCATAGAGAATGGTGTTCTTTGCCGTCGTAACGCCGCTTGAATCACCACCACTCACCATGTAACGGAAACCACCGAAGATGATCATGATCACACAAACCGCACCCACCAATAGGGAGGCCACATTGATAATCTGCTTGATAATGCCAATGACTTTTTCTTCACCCAACTTGCCATCAACAGGGCAGTTATTACCAGTTTGGAGTTCAATACCGCACCCAACAGGACCCTGAGTCACTCCCGTAGTTTCAGCAGCAACGAGGGCAGGGGCGGCGCTAAACACCAGCGCAAAGGCAGCTGCCAGGCTTACAAGATAGGTTTTTAGGGTCGTTAGGCGCATAGTGTTCTCCGTTTCTTCTATTAGAGTACCACCAGTTGGCTGTTGATACAACAGGGGTGGTTAAATAAAAACACCCCGCGGTAGGCAGGGTGTTTTGTTGCTCTAATCTTGTTACGGAGTTGGGTTCTGTGTCGTTCGTGTAAAGACGAATCGCACAACGGCTTGTGCAAGTAGCACAATCACCAAACCAACAACGGCGTACAGGATGGTATTCTTCGCGCCAGTCACACCAGCTGACTCACCGCCCGAGGTCATGTAGCGGAAGCCACCGAAGATGATCATGATCACACAGATTGCACCAACAATCAGTGACAAAACATTGATGATGGTCTTGATGATGTTGATCACCTTGTCCTCACCTTTTTCCTTTTCGTCACAGGTTGTGTTTGCCGTATCAAGCGTGATACCGCTACAAGTGTTGTTCTTAATGTCGTCCTCGACAGCAGCAGTTGCAGCTACAGCAGGGGCTGCAAGCGCAAAGACAGCTGACAAACCGATCATGAATAGTTTTGCCTTTTTTAACATACGTTTCCTTCTGTTATTTTACGAATACCCTCATGCTAGCAGTTTGACCCCATGGATGCAAGATCAAGTCGCCTTGGTAAAGACGAAGCGAAGTAGTGCTTGTGCCATGAGCGCAATTACTAACCCAATGACGGCGTACAGGATGGTATCTTTGGCCGATTTAACCGCCGCTTGCTCTCCACTTGAAACTAAGTATCGAAAACCAGCCACCACGATCATTAAGGTCGATAGGGCACCAATCACTAACGACAATACGTTTACTGTTGCCTTGAGAATACCGGGCACTTTGTTGTTATCGGAGCAATCTTTGGTGTCGGGATTTATGCCGTTACAAATATCCGGGCGAATGTTGTAGTCAACTGCTCGGGCAACCGGTGCAGCCGCGAATGTAAATGTCAGTACGGCCAATGCAGCTAAAATACGTCTCTTCATTCTTATTTGGTTGCCTTAGAGAATGCAAAGCGGGCAATGGCCTCAGCAAGCAACGCCACCACAAGCCCAACCACTGCGTATAAGATAGTATTCTTTGCCGACCCGATGGCGTTGGCATCACCACCACTCACCACATACTTGATGCCGCCGACAATGATCATAATGAGTGAGATAGCTCCAACCAAAAAGCCGAGCACTTGAACAACGGTCTTGATTGTTCCTTCGACCGACCCGGATTGGCCAACAACCACACACTTACCCGTAGCTGCATCAATCGCACCACCAACACCAGCGCAAGCGTCGCCTTTGCTGTCTGCATATGCCAAACTTGGCGCCACTATTGTTGTAACGGGCAAAAAGAGTAGGCTGAGGGTAACGATGATGCGAGCAAGCTTTTTCATATCTTCCTTTACTATAATCTATTAAGAATAAATACCACGATTAACTGAGCTGACGCGGCAACAAAAATACCAATCACGGAATAAAGAATAGTGTCTTTGGCGGATTTAATTCTCGCTTGGTCGCCGCTGGAGAGTGAGTATCGTATACCCCCAACCATTATCATGATAACGGAGGCGGCACCAATAACAATGGCTAGCACGCTAACGCCACGAGAGATGGTTTTTACAACCGGGTTTTCGGCGGGCTTACTACGTAGCTCGTTGCAAACGGGGGGAGGATTGCTCGTGATGCTGTCGCAAAAACTTGGAACCGCTAAAACTGGAGTTGCGATGGCCACGGCGAGCCCCACAGCTGTTGCAATCGACTGTAGCAGTTTTTTCATACCTTGCTCACCACAAAGGTTACGATCATATAGGCTGAGATACAGACGACCAGACCCACTGCAGCGTAGATCATAGCATTCTTGCTCTTTGTTATGGCCTCTGGGTTGCCAGCAGAGATAACGTATCGCAACCCAGCAATCACCAGTATTAGCAAACAGACCGCACCGGCTACTTCCGAAGACAGCGAAACGATCTGTTGAGCTGTACTTTGCGTAACATCTTTGCCGCAGTTTGGTAGAGCTATTTGCTCTCCGCCAGCATTCCCACAGGTGAGTTTTTGTGCCGCGACGAAAAAGTGAGCCATTACTGAATTCATTACGGTGCAAACCTTCCTGCCAAAAAGGCAACTGCCTGACTGGCAATTATTGCAACGACCATTCCAATCAGAGCATTGATAACAGTTTTGCGACCGCTCGCAAAGTTCTGTGGCTCACCTTGGCTAATCATCATTTTATATCCCCCGGCAATCACAAAGCCGACTGCAACTAGTGCGGCTATGCGCAACAGATCTTCAAAAATCGCCGCCCCAACGAGCCAAAGCATATTCGGCTCTGATTGCAGGTTGCCAACTACGTCGCAATTCCCATCAAACTTTAGGTAGGCGTACCAGGGCTTTAAACCGAGTGGCCGCGACTTAGTACAGTCGTCACCACTCAGGGCTAAGAACATAGCGGCGTTTGAAGCGAGGGTAGTTAAGTAAGAAAGCATCATGTAGAAAAGATACCTCCCGGAATTATCCACTGCAACAGGGCAAACAAGAAGAAGTACAACAACAGGGCAATGATTGCAT
>CAZTXC010000067.1:0-4577 GCA_964617855.1 uncultured Candidatus Saccharibacteria bacterium
ACTAGATGTGACTCCACTAAGTTTGGGTATCGAGACTCTGGGTGGCGTAGCTACCAAGCTGATCGAGCGCAACACAACTATTCCTTCAAGCAAGAGCGAAGTATTCAGTACTGCTGCCGACAATCAAAACCAGGTAGAAATTCATGTTGTACAGGGAGAGCGCGAGTTCGTGGCTGACAACAAATCTTTGGGACGGTTTGTACTAGATGGTATTCCTGCCGCTCCTCGTGGAGTGCCGCAGATCGAAGTAACGTTTAACCTGGACGCTAACGGTATTCTTAATGTAACCGCAAAAGATAAGGGTAGTGGTAAAGAGCAGACCATTACCATCCAGGGTTCGAGCGGACTTTCTAAAGAAGAAGTTGAGAAAATGGCCAAAGAAGCCGAAGCCCACGCCGAAGAAGATAAGAAAAAGCGCGAAGGCATCGACGCTCGAAATCAGCTCGACAGTGCTATCTACCAGGCCGATAAGATGAAGTCTGACAACAAAGATAAGATTTCTGAAGATGACGCAAAGGTAATTGAAGACGCTGTTGAAGCTGCTAAGAAAGTTCTGGAAGACGAAAAGGCCGACAGTGAGGCGTACGAAAAGGCTGCCAAAGATTTAACCGAAGCTATCATGCCAATCGGCGCCAAAATGTACGAAGCTGCTGCCGCAGAAGGTGCAGATGCCGAAGCTGGTGACAAAGACGACAAGAAGTCCGACAAGGACGACGCCGTCGAGGGCGAAGTGGTCGAAGACGACAAGAAAGAAAAGTAATGCCACTTTCCGATGATGAACAGCGGGCAATAGAGGCATTAGAGAGCTCGCTTGCCAGAGGCGAGGTTGCACCAGAAGGAGTCTATGACCGCAGTCCGGCTCTATCGGTTAACGAGACCACCGCACATACTTTAGGTGACATACTGGTGGACGCGATAGAGCGCGATCAACAACGTATTCGCAGAACCATTGGCAGCAATGTAATACGTGTTCTTGAGCATGTTGGCGCAGCGGCACAACGGTGGCGCATTGGCTGGTAGCGACTTGCTGGAGTCCTTTAGTTGACCAGGTGGACATATCACGAGATAATAGTCAAAACGTAAACGGAATCAAAATTATGTCCAACTTCGAAACGTCCTCCCCAAGTCCAGATAACAACGGTGCGCGATCACAATTCGATACGCCACCCGAGGCTGAAGGTCAAAGGCCGCCGGTGTTGCATGAAGATATTGATTCGGGATTTGCAGCGCTAGATAAAATAGCAGCTGATTCTGCTAGGAGGCCTGCGTATCCCCCTGCACCATCAGTTGTGGAGCTTTCAAGCGCGGGTAAACCCGAGGACCGCGTGCAGCCGGGTACTCCCTTGCACGACCTTAGGGATCAACGGGTTGACGCAGCAGCAAGACAATCAGTTGCGGCGAGCGAGCAAGCACCGCAGGTTCAGGCACCACAAAGCAGTAAGGGTGGATTTTTTCGGAATCTTGCTCAACGATTTGGATTGGGGAACAATAGCAAAAGCTAGCACTCGCGACCCCCAAGTGCTAAAATATACCCAATGAGTAAACGTGATTATTATGATGTATTAGGAGTTGGCAAAAGTGCCTCCGATGACGAAATTAAGAAGGCTTTTCGTAAGAAGGCCATCGAGCATCATCCCGATAAAGAAGGGGGAAACGAAGCTAAATTTCAGGAGATCAACGAAGCCTACGAAGTCCTAAAAGACGAACGCAAACGCCAGCGTTATGACCAGTTTGGTCATGCGGGTGTTGGTACCAGCGCGGCCAGCGATGGCCAAGGTGGCAACCCTTATGGTGCTGGCGGCAATCCATTTGGTGGCGGCCAGAGTTTTGACTTTGGCGATTTGGGTCTGGGTGATATTTTTGGAAGCTTCTTTGGTGGCGGTGGCCAGCAACAGCAGCGTGCAAAGCGCGGTCGTGATGTCGAGACTACCATTGACCTTAGTTTCGAAGAAGGCATTTTTGGGGCAGATAAAACAATTCACGTAAGCCTAGACGACACCTGTGAGCATTGTAAGGGAACTACAGCCGAACCGGGCCATGAGCTTAAAACGTGCGACACCTGTAAAGGTTCGGGCCAAACAATGCGTGTTACGCAGACTATTTTTGGCAACATCCAGCAGGCAACCATTTGCCATACCTGTAAGGGCGCCGGAAAGGTTTCCGAAAAAGAATGCACCGTATGTCATGGCAAGGGCACGCAGCGAAAGAGCCAAGACATCACCATTAAAGTTCCAGCTGGCATAGACGACGGCGCTACTATCCGTCTGCGCGAACGCGGCGAAGCCATAGCCAACGGTCCAAAAGGCGATTTGTACGTGCACGTTCGCGTTAAGCCCCACAAACAATTTACTCGTGAAGGTGATTTGGTGCTGAGCGAAGAAAAGCTGGACATGGTTAGCGCAGCGTTGGGAACTGAAGTAGATGTGCAAACCGTAGACGGCCCAATACGTATTAAAATCCCTGCCGGCACCCAAAGCGGCACCGACTTTAAGTTGTCTGGGCACGGCGTACCCCATATGCGTGGCTCTGGCCGTGGAGCTCACATTGTAACTATTATTGTCGAGACTCCAACTAAACTCACCAAGCAACAAGCTGAGCTACTGCAACAATTTGGATCTGCCGGCGGCAAGCGCGGCATCTTTAGCTAGATAGATGGTATACTGACCACAATGTGGTTAATCCTCTTTATTATCATCATTTACAGTGGTTTTTTGCTTGCACTGTTTTTGCTCGGGATTGCACTATATGTTTCTGTAGTACGAACTCCTCGTAATGTAAGTCTTGCGGCGGTGCTTGGTGTAGTTGCGATCTTGGCAGGAAGTCTAAATTACGCGTACATCCGTTCCACGGACCCTAGTTATCAAGGTGCGCAGCAGAAACAACAAGACCTTGTAGAAAACCAGAACCTGGCTGAGCAAATAGATTTTCCAGTTTATACACTTCCCGATTCCAGAGCCTCTGTGGTTAGTCGTTTTGGCATACTTTTTGTCTTGCTTACGGCACCTGCACAGAGTGACCTTACGGTGTACCAGTATTTACCCGGAACCCGCCCGTATACCATTACCCAGTTGTCTGGTGGAACGTGTGTTGGGACAACAAGTTGTAAGCTGGTAGGAAATACCAAGCTTGGACAAATATATCACGTTTCCGAACAGTCGAATCGAATTAAGGATGCCTATTTTGTAAGCACTGGCCAGACTAATCTGTTTCTGGTATACGAAAAAGAGGTTACCGATCAAGCTGCAATTGAGTTGATAAATACCTTGCAATCCACTCCTACTAAAGATTTACCCTTCTAGGGTTATCGGCTGGCTTTTGCGACATACATGTTGCCGTCGGCAGTTTCGAAGACATCAGCGAGGTTGGTATGAATGTTTGGATCGAACATAGTGATGCCAATACTCATGGTTTCGCCAGTCACATCTGTGTAGGCGCCGCTAATACGCTCGGCCATAAGAGTAACACGCTCGAGTGGTGTAAGTTGATCATCTGCACAAGGTGTAGTGTCGGCGATAATCGCAAATTCATCACCACCCAACCGACCCACAAGGTCGCCACCGCGGACGTTAACAGAAGCGGTTCCAGCCGCTACGCGTAGCAATTCATCACCAGCTTTGTGACCGAGCGTGTCATTGACGCACTTGAATTTATCTAGGTCTATAAACAGTACGGCCACGTTGTGGTCAAGACGTTCAAATTGTTCCTCGCCACTCTCTAGCAAGCCGCGGCGGTTGAGAAGTCCTGTTAACTCGTCGTAGCGTGCCAACTCGGCTTGCGCTAACACTTCTTTTTGCAATCGTTCTTCGGAGAGTATTTTTTCTCGCAACATGGCTCCCACGATGAAACCATGATTGTGCGCCTGGGTGTAGCTAACGCGCTCGAACCAGTTTAGTAACGCGTCCTGTTCTGGATTACTCATTGCGCGCTCCTCTTACTGTACCAAAAGGATCAATACGAATTTGTGAAGCACGTTGACCCCATTTGCCGTACTTTAGTCTTTCAGCGGGCGTGAGTGCTTCGGAGCGAAGTCGCATGAATGAACCGGCTAACAGATCAAGTGTGTAGGCTTTACGGTCAAGAATTGCACTGAGTCCGGTTGGGAGCCTGTCACTTGGGCACGTTGGGGTGTCGGAAGCTTCGCAGGCTCGGGCAGCAACCAAGAGTTGATTATTCTGGTGTCGGTTCTGCAGATATTGCACTGAACCAAGGATGAGGTAGTTGATAAGAGAAGCGTGTGAAGTGTTTATATCTGCGATTTCGGGAAGGGAATTAGCAAGGTATAAGTGCGGTTCGTTGCTACGAAAAATAAAACCAATCCGGCCAATATCTATGCCACCAAAGTGCTCATGGTTGTGACTAAGAGTTTGGTCAAACAGACGCGTTCGAATATCAAGCTCTGCCGTAGGGTCCTGAACACCACCAATAGTGGTAAGTGTGGGGTCAAAATGTAGTTTTTCCATAAAAAATCCTCGGCCGCTGTTAAGGCGAACCGAGGACAACAAAAAGACGCTAACGTCTGGCTTGCCGTGGGTTCGCTACTAGCTCGATTCATCCTAAGCGACCAAAATTACTGGATG
>CAZTXC010000068.1:0-4429 GCA_964617855.1 uncultured Candidatus Saccharibacteria bacterium
GAAAAGCCCTGAAATCTAGTTTTTGATGTAACTTAACTGGTTCGCGGGTACGAAACAGGGGCCAGGCAGCGAATAGCGTCGCAACAATTGCCACGATAATAGCGGAGGCGGGATTAACAAAGCTTGCGAGCAGACCCCCTACGAGCGGGCCGAGGACTCGACCAAGACGCTCAAATAGGGCGACGTAGCTAATTTCTTTGCCACCATGTTTGGTGTGTTTAACCTTGGAGAGATCAACATGAAAAGCAACAAAATACATGAGGACTGCCATTGAGTTAACCGCCGCAACCGCCGCAAGTGGCCAGGCGATTTTTGGCAACGTAAGGAGCATCAGTAAACCAACAATTTGGGTTATGTAGGAGTACCACTGCATATGTTTTGGGCCATTACGGGCAATACCCAAGCCCACCGCAAAAACTAATAACGGGCGGACCCCGAAAAACATAACGTAGTAGACGCATATTTCCGGAATTGTAAAGCCCAACTTGTATAGGTAAATCGGCACGAATATCCCAATCATACCCAGGCCAAAGCTACGTAACATTGCAGAACTATACAGTTCACTTAGTTCGTTAAAACTAATCGTTCGCCAAGGATGACTATGCCCTATAAGCCGATGGATGAACTTTTGAAACATCCCCACCCACCTCCTCTAAAAGCGCCGAACTTTTTTTGACGTCGTTGTGCCGAGTCTGCTAATACTAAACGATAACCTATAGCGCACCAATGGGATAGACACCATGCGCAAATGATGCAGATACGAGTAGTCGACACCTTCATCCACTTCTAGCAATGGCTTGCGGTGTCTGCGGTAGTCGTAGAAGGTATAGACCGCTGCCACGACCAAGAGCAGGCCTAATGGCGTGGCCACAGCAAGAATTATCCCTGTTTTAGCAAGCTGTCCAATGCTCGACTCAACACCCAGAACAACTGCCACATCTATTTGAGACAGCGTTGTTGATTCACTACCTAAACTCATACCAAAGATAACCGTGTTTGTAGCGACATGCTCAACGGTATCGGTTAACATGTCGACAATATCGAACCCGGTTTTATTGAATCCTGCTCCAGGTGTCGAAACATACAAATGTTGGCCATTAGGACTATAAAAGAAACCTATCGCACCATCTGTCAGCTGTATGGTCTTGGTGAGGGCTTTACTCTCAATATCGTAAACGAAGATCTTATCAGCATTGGTGTTGTCAGAGAAGGCGGCGCTTGAGTTGACATATAATTTGCTATCGTTGGCACTAAATATCCCTACAGTGGGCGCAACGCCTATCAAGATAGTGTCAACCACTTCATCGGAGGCAAGCAAATATTTGATCATTTTTGAAGAACCCTCTGTTTGTGAACAACTTACAAAGTAATACGGGTAATCTGGGTTACGAGAAAAAATAGTAGACGGCGTGAAGCCTGTACAATCGATAGTCAACGTCTTTATGATCGAATTCGTAGCCGGATCGACTATGGTAACTTTATGATCCCCCCTATTTACAAAGATTCGCCCATCCGGTGAAAGCCAGGCAGTCAATGACGGTGCACCTAGCTCGATATTATCAACGACGGCATTGCTTGCTGTGTCAATAACCGTTACTGAGTTCGCTTGTAAGTTTGGTGAAAAGTACTTACTACCATCCTGGGTGAATGCACCCACGTTCGCACCCCCATCCTCAGGATAGTCGCCGGATGCTACTACCGGTGTAGCCGGATTGGAGCTACGAAACTGCGAGGGAGGCTGGGAATTTTGACCGACCGTGCCGGACAGGTAGTACAAATCGGTACCTGGTGAGGGCTGAATAACAACGTGCTGGGTTGGATCGGCAATCGGAAACCCCGGGGACACATTAATGGCATTGTCCCTAAGGCGTAGTTGATAAATTGACGCCGTCAGGCTATTGGGCGCAAAACCCATAAAGTAGCCATAACCAGAATTCGTCACTGCCTTTGCGGTTATGTTATTATTGCCGTCCGGTAAGCCAGACAGGCTCACTGACCAAATGCCGTTAGAGTCAGCTCTAGTTTGTGCCAGTACTTTTTTGTTATTTATGATTGTGATCGCTGCGTTCGCTTCTGCAGACCCAGAGAGTATAAACTCATTACCACTAAAGGTTTGCCCATTCGCCGGACTATTGATTGTTACACTTGCCGCACTTGCCGATGGCTGGAGCCCAGCAAGCATGACAGTGATCATCAACAGCACCACTGCGGTGAGGTTAAGAGTTTTTCTTATTAATTCCTGCATAAGGATAATGTACCACGGTAACTCCTTAGACGGCTATGGTTAGGGCGCGGCCTCATGCTATCATCTAGCACAGATATGCGCGTATTTTTCTCTGGTGTTGGTGGTGTAGGAATTGGGCCGCTGGCCCTCATTGCTCAAGATGCCGGCTTCGACGTTATCGGCACGAGTAGCGTTGCTAACAGCATTACGCACGAACTAAGTGAGCACGGCTTGGATATTGAGTACCAAACTTCGGATGCGCACTTAGAGGCCGAGCATTTTATTGAGCCGATAGATTGGTTGGTACATAGCTCCGCGATTGCTGATGATCACCCTGAATTGGTGTTTGCTCGTCAGCACGGCATCCGTGTTACCAAGCGCGATGCATTTATTAATGAGCTATTACGTAGTCACTCGCTACAAATGGTTGCGATTGCTGGATCGCATGGTAAGACAACAACCACCGCTATGGTGACGTGGTTATTCAAAGAGCTCGGCGAGCCCGTAAGCTACTCGATCGGCTCGCAAATTCCTTTTGGTGCAATTGGTCAATACGACAAAGAAAGTCAGTACTTTGTATACGAATGTGATGAATACGACCGCAACTTTTTACACTTTCACCCGTACATGAGCCTGATAACATCAGTTGACTACGATCACCCGGATAGCTACCCAACCCCGCAAGATTACGACCAAGCCTTTCAGACCTTTGCCGAACAAAGCGAGTGGCTCACCTACTGGAAGACCGATCAAAGCTTGTTTGGTGATCGTACTGACAGCGTGACGGTGCTTGATGAATCAGCCCCCGAAATTGGCAAAATTACCCTACCTGGGCTACACAACCGACAGAACGCCTGGCAGGCAATTGCCGCAGTCAGTGAGCTTACTGAAACGCCAGTGGATAAACTCATCGAGATAATTAACCGGTTCCCGGGTACCGCACGCCGATTTGAAAAATTAGAAGAAAATATCTACACCGATTACGCGCACCATCCAGCAGAGATAGCGGCCACGCTACAGCTAGCTGCCGAGGTTAACCCCCAGATTGTTGCCGTCTACCAGCCGCATCAGAACACGCGCCAACACGCTGTCGCTGACGAATACAAAGACTGCTTCAAACTAGCGCAGAAAGTGTATTGGGCGCCGACGTATTTAACCCGAGAAGACACCTCTCTGCCAACTCTCAGCCAAGAAGAGCTGATCGCCAAACTCAGCACTAACAACGCTGAACCGGTCGACTTAAACGACGACCTTGCAGATGTTCTCGCAGCAGCCGCGGCCAATGGCAAACTGGTAGTAATACTGGGCGCAGGGCCAATTGATGACTGGGCTCGAGAGAACTTTTCCGAGTAAGCGCTTAACGCAGCACGCTCTCGCCTACAGAACTTTAACTGCAATATAGATAAGGATCATAAACAACACCAGCCCAAGGGCAAAGGCTAACTCAAGCCGACTGCGCAATTTTGCACGATCTGCAGCCTGCTTTGCCTGTTTGCGTGCGTGAGTAACAGACTTGGCAACCGGGTCATGCGCCTCAGCAGGGCCAATTGTCGGTGCTGGCGTGTGGACCGGAGTTGCGACAGCAGGCCCTACAGCGGCTCCGCCGCCACTCAACCCACCAGCATCCTGCGGTCTGTCTAGTTTTTCGGCAGCGTCTTCACGATACTGCTTATCAAGTTCTGGGCTGATGACCTGTGACTGCTCTGGTGCTTTTTCGCTGGCCTGCACATTTGCCCGCTGTTCAATGTCTTGCATTGAAGCCGGCGCAGTTTCAGTAGGCTGCGATTGCACTTCGGGCTTAGTAACTAGTGTGGCTTCTTTCGCCCCCACTACGGTCTCACTACGAGCAGTTACAACCACCGGTCGCTCGGTAGTGGGTGGTGTTGGATCGACAACTAACTTTGTTGGTGCATCGGCCTTCTCGGCGTTGAGTGAGACGATATTGCCCCCGATTGGCTTGGCGGCCTCGGCCTCAGTTTGGGTGTCTACCACTTTCTGTTCTGCAGCGAGTGGCGCTGCGTCTTTGGAAACCTCCGCCTGCAGGGCTTCAATTTGCTTATCTTGAGCATCAATCTCAGACTTTAGCTCCTTGACGGCAGCTTCACGTTTTTTGGTTTGACTATGGCGCGTTAACGCCCACGCAGCGACGCCGCCCGTAACCACACCTTTACGCAACCCTCGCTTTTCGGCAGCCAAAAGATCATC
>CAZTXC010000069.1:0-4370 GCA_964617855.1 uncultured Candidatus Saccharibacteria bacterium
TTGTTATCGATACCACACAAACCAACACAACCGTAACGGGTCTGTTTGGGATTATTGACTACGCCACGCTCAAAAACTTTTCGCTCCAAGCCAAAGTCACTGCCACCACAGGGGGTAGTTTTACACACCAGGCAGGCTCGCTGGCAGGTGTAGCGACCAGTTCGGATGTGCAGAATATTAAGAGCTACAGCGACATCACTACCTCGTCACCATGTTGTGGGTACCACGTAGGCGGATTGTTTGGTAACGCGCAGCTTATCTCACTCAATCGGCTTTCGTTTGAAGGAAACATTGTTGCCGGTAGGGGCGATGTGGGTGGCTTGATCGGCTTTTTGCAGGGCGAGAATCAGGGAGAAGTGGTGCTCGACAACAGCTATAGTAGTGGTCGCATATTCCAAACGGACCGAGAGTCTAATGTTGGAGGACTGGTTGGCACAATGTGCGACAGTGTGGTGCAGCGCAGTTACACCACAATCACAATAAATCTCGCCACGAACAGTTCTTCGCTCGTGAATAACCCCGATAACTTCCAAGTTGGGGGTTTTGTCGGCCAAACCTTTAGCTGTTCAAGTTATGACTCCCCATCAGAAATTCGTAACTCATTTGCCCAAAACAGCATCATGGGCCCAAGCCCTGCTAAAGGCGGCAGTTTTGCTGGAATTCTGAGTGAATACACCACACTTACGAACGTGTATACGAACGAGGATTACCAATCACTCTATCCATGCGTCGCAGAGGGAGATGCAACCGGATGCACTGGTATTAGTGGTGATTTTCAGTACTTCGCGAATAACTCCTCCAACGAGCCATTTCCTACCTGGAACTTTACTGACACATGGGTAACAGACCCGGGCGGGCCCCCACTACTCAGAGATCCACCGGTAGTCGAAACAACCGGCAGCAACATAACCTCACCTTCAACAGCAAACCTTACGGGCACACTTGTTCGCCCTGGTAACCGCAGCGTAACTGGCCGCGGCTTCGAGTACGGCACGAGTACCGCATACGGATCAACCGTACCTATGGCATCAGCTCCGACTGAGATTGGCTTGGCATCAATTATCGGTGGTGGTATTCAAAACGTAGATCGAGCACGAGCCATGAAAACAGATCCTTCTGGCAATGTGTATGTACTAAGCGAAGATGGCAAGAGCATCACCAAGTACGCAAGCAACGGCACTTTCCAAGCCACGTCCACGGCGTTCGGAGCGAATGCATCTGCTTCAACTGAAGGTGTCGATATTACCGTTGGCACCGGCCCTACTATTTATGTGCTGACATGGGATAAGCAAAGTACCTCGGCTGGACACATTGAACGATTTGATTCAAATCTTAACTGGATCGAAGCCACTACCTTGAGTATTACCTCCCAACCGATTGCAATTGCCGCTGACAGTTCCGGCTCACAGTTTGTCGTCTTCCAAAACTGCGGATCCGGAGGCCGAGTTATCGAAGTTGGTGGATCGCACGACTGGAATATAACGACCGGGGCATCGAGTAGCTACTGTCGTATCGCCGTCGACTCTAACCACAACCTGTACTTCGCATCACTTGGCTATAGCACAATTAGAAAGTACAACGTTACAGGGTCACTGGTAACAAGTTGGGGCTCAAAAGGCAGTGGCGCAGCGCAGTTTGATACAGCGTTTGATGTCGCAACTGATTCTACCGACAGAGTATACGTAGCCGATCTTATTAACAACCGCGTTCAACGCTACAACAATGACGGTACGAGCCCCTTCACCTACACACTCAATGGGGCAGCAACCACCCTCACGCACTATGCTTCGGCAGTTAGCGTGGCTAGTGATGGTTCAGTGTTTGCATACGACTATGCCAACGTAGCGGTCCAACGATTTAGTGGCGATGGCACACATCAACAGACCTGGTCTGCCGGTGACTTGCAGGCCGGAAAGTTTGGCAACTCCACGTATGCCGAAAGAGGAGGTGCAGGTTCAGAAAACATACTCGATGCAGGTTCGCCCGGCAATTTTGACCCCGGCACTCTTCACACTGCGACTGACAGTTCCGGCAATGTATTCGTGGTAGATTCGCGAAACATGCGCATCCAAAAATTCAACAGCAGTGGTGAATTTGTGACGCAATGGTTTGCGTGTCACGGCGTTTGTCAGACCCTCTCAATAGCCCTTAGCCCGAATGAAGATGAAGTATATGTGACGAGTTTTAGCGACACCTCTCTGCTTGATAACTACGGCGGCGTCCAGGTCTTTTCTACCACAGGAACATTACTGCGCGAATGGAATATTTACGCAGATATCAATGACGCTCACCCTGCCATTCCGACGGCCATCGCAACCAGCCCGATCGATGGTTCAGTTTACATTAGCGACATTCTTAACAGTCGCGTCGTCCACTATTCCCCAACGGGCAGCACACTAAACGTTATCGGCTCACCGGGCAGCCAAGATGGACAATTCTACGACTACGGTAATGAAACAATTGCAAACTTTGGATTCACCCGAAGCTCGGGCTTAGCAGTCAATCAACAAGGAACGGTATACGCCACCGATTTTGGCAATAACCGCGTGATGACATTTGCAACCAATGGTCAATTCGCCACCGAAGTCGCCTACGAATCTCCGACAGCAGTTACGGTTGATGCCAACAACCAGGTGTACGTAGCAACACTCAATAACGATATATGGGAGTTCAACGGACCACGGGCGCTCGGCAACATTTCTCTGCCCGTAGGGGAAGGGTTGTTAAGCCCGAGCAGTGTATCCGTCAGCGGAACAAGCAGCCTTACCTACGTTGTATCAAATCCGTATAAGTCGACTATCAACATGTATCGAGTGATTGGTTACGCACCTAGTGCTATTACGGGGAGCATCTCTGGTCTTGCATGCGAAACAACCTACCATTTTCGCGCCTATGCAGATAGCGCTTCTGGCAGGGGGGTTGGCGAGGACATGCAGCTCACCACTGGCTCTTGCGACTTAGGCGCACTGGTGGTTACCACCCAAGACGCAACAAGTATTACACGTACCGCAGCCATACTGCACGGCACGGTCGAATTCTACGAAGACCAGGGCGTTACGGAGCGAGGCTTCCAGATTGGCACGACACTGAGTTACGACACAACAAGGCCGTTATCATACATGGCTGCAGGAGACCAATATGGAGATAGTAGCCCCACCCTAATCTGCGGGACACTCTATCACTATCGTGCTTACGCAATAAACGCACAGGGAACAGCCTACGGGAATGACATAACGTTCACTACACTCGACTGCCCTCCATCTACCGACTTTGCTCTGTCCAAAACCCTACTCACCCCTGGCCCAATTACGAGCGGGCAGCAGGTAACGTATCAGTTCACCATCACAAATGTTGGGAGTTCCGCCGTTCGCTATAACGGTAACTTCTTCGATGTTGTACCGACTGAGTTTAGTTTGCCAAGTGATTTTGCCAGTAATATTGGGAACCCTCTCGTGAGCTGTACGGACTACGGATTGGCGGAGGATATCGGTGTCGCATATATGGCCAACCTATATGCGGGCCATCATGTCGTGCTTTGTAACATTAGCGACAACAGTACACCAATGCCCGTTGGTGGATCAATAAGCTGGACATTTGTCGGCACCGCAACAAGCGACTTCACAAATCAAACAACGCAAAACCGATCACTGTACAATACTTCGGTCGAGAATGAGCCGGAAGTAGCCGCGGCGGTGGCAAATGCATTCAACACCAACGTCGATATGTTCTCACTTCCGTACAACAACGTGAGCAACAACACGTACGCTTTCTCTAGCCCTACCCCGACACCTACGCCGACGCCGACGCCAAGCCCCACTCCTTCACCTACTCCGACACCGACACCGACGCCGACGCCAAGCCCCACTCCTTCACCGACACCTACTCCAAGCCCTACGCCTTCACCGACACCTACTCCAAGCCCTACGCCTTCACCTACTCCAACTCCCTCGCCTGCTCCAACTCCCTCGCCTGCTCCAAGCCCATCCACTCCGTCTAGCCCGGATGATGGTCCATTCACCATTCCTGCTACACCCGAGAGCGTCTCTAACCCAGTGATGCCCGAGAATAAAACCGCGGTGAAAGGTCGCAAATCAACGCCACTCAAGACGTTTGCGGAGAACACCCTGCCATATGTATTTATCTCGTGGCTGCTGATTCTATCAACCTTGTATGCACTACAGGCACTGCGAGAAATGCGCTATCAAAGCATGTTAGCTAACTTAATTGACCGAACAAAACGTACTGCCGTTTCACTTACTCAGTATCTAGAGCTGTGCATGCACTACCTCAACACTCCGCTGGCAACACTGAAAGGATCTCATGAATTAATGTCGAAGGATCCTCAAATTAAGCCTGAATATATACAAGGC
>CAZTXC010000070.1:0-4254 GCA_964617855.1 uncultured Candidatus Saccharibacteria bacterium
CATGGTGGAGCTGCCGGGTACTGCCCCCGGGTCCGCTAGTTTACAAATGCTGATCGTCTACAAGTTTAGGCAGCTTGTAAAACTTAAGAAGTAGGTGGACAAACTGCCAAAACGCTACTTCCGCAATCCTATAGTCTTAGGGTTACCTTACGGATCGTAAAGTAACCAGCAACCAGATAATATGTGGTACTTTTGCGATATCTGGTGTCTCGCGCAGTACCGCTGTAGTTCTTAGGCTACGGCTGTTGCGGGTGTGCGTACAGCAAAGGCTTCTTTTACAAAGTCTAAGCTAGCAGCAACACGATCGCGAATAGATGTAGTTGCATCTAAAAGGTTGTCACGGTAACGGTGTGACGACCGACTTGCGGTATCAGCTTGTAAAAATGCTAACGTCGAGCTTAAAGTCAGCCCCGTAAGTGGTTATGTTACAACATAACTGATAATTATTCAATGGGTCCTACTTTTGATTGCCATCGAGGAGGAGCTGACCGTCACCAGTTACGACGTATCCAATGATTGCGGGATGAGTTATTAGTGCATCCCCTTCTGTAGCACGATAGGACAATGCCATATGAAGATTAATGGTCGGATCGAGTTCTACGCCGTCGCCCGTACGTCGCTCTGTACCAAGGCGTACACGCTGGATGATGCGCTCGTCAGGGATCCGATACTCGTCATGCCAAATCCCACCTGCCCATCGAGCAGATAGCATATCAACCAGGCCCCCTGCCGGGTCAACAACCCTCACTTGGACAACGCGCATCAGCGAGCCGACTGCGCCATCGTCTGCATAGGCGTGCGCCGCTTTGGTTGGGTATTTGGGGTCAAATAAGCCGACCGTTATAACTTCGTCCTGAGGAATGTTTGCTAAGCGCAGGTGGCGCTCCACAATAGCCTCCTTCCGCAACCGGCCCATCGCAACGGCTCGAGCCAGCTCCAAGGCCTTGAGCGACTTCCAATCTTCAAGGTGATTAGCTAAGTCTTCCTTGCCCGAAACAGCTTCATACAAAGCTAGAAAGTCCTCTGCAGGCATATCAGCTAAATGCTGTTGCAAGATTACCTGTCCCACCGCCGCAAAGCCCTGTCGAAATGCGTCATCGAAATCTTCGTTACCGGCTTCGAGTTGTCGGTTCATCTCATCTTGGAAGTGGCCAACTAATTGCGTCAGCGCATCTGGTGTCGGTGGCGCTGTTGGAGCTTCTTGTGCGCTTCGTCTTCGTAACATAATCCTAGTATGGTCCTTTACACATTCGTCGTCTACGACTCATCAGCACGGCTGGTTAGTATCCGTGGTGTGTAGGTGAGAGGTGCATCTCTGGTGTCGCGTGAGCGAAGTAACCAGTGAGCACACTCTCACAGGAGATTGACGGTGTCTCCCAACCGAGTGAGTTCGTCCTAGTTGCCTAGAGCGCGGTACCGTTCACAAAACGGTATTTCGAGTTTGCCTGAGTTTAGGCGTAGTCCGAAATGACTACTGCGTGGTGTCGGCGTCCGGGGTTCCGGTGCCGATGACTGCCGGCTGAGCGGGCTCCGTCGGAGCGTGACCGTTGCCGGTGACGCCGGTGTCCGACATGCCGCGCAGCACGAGCGCTGCGATGGCATCGCCGATGCCGCCGCCACTGCCGTTGGCTCCACCGTTCACGAGGAACTCGGGAACGATCTTGACCTTGCCGGTGGCGATGGAACGCATGACCTCGACCAGCGCGGTCTGATCGGCGCCGATGGCTGCCTTCTTGGCCCCGATGCCCTTGGCTTCTGCCAGGCCCTTGGCCTCGATGGCTGCACCTTCAGCTTCGCCGACCAGCTTGGTCCGCTCTGCATCCGCAGCCGCGATGGTCTTGGTGACCTGCGCCTGGCCGTCGGCCTGCTTGACCGCGGCGTCTGCCTCGGCTTCCGTGATGTCCACCTGCACCTTGGCCTGCGCCAGCGCAGCCTGAGCGTTGGCGACACCCTTGGTGTTCTCCAGGGCGATGCGGGCTTCTTCGGCCGTCTTCTGGCTCTGGAAGGTCGCTTCCTGCTGGTTGGCGATCTCGCGCTCGGTGAGCACGCTCACCAACTCCGGCGGGAAGATGACGTCCTGGATGTAGACGCCACGCGTCTCCACCTGGTAGCGCTCGAGGTAGTTCTTGATGTACTCCTCGGCCGCGGCCTGGACGGCGTCACGTTGCTCGATGAACTCGGCGGCGCCGAGCTTCTGCATGGCATTGCGGAAGTAGTTGCCGACGGCCGACTGCAGCACTTCGTTGACCAGGTTCGCCATGGTGGCGACCATGCTGATGACCTTCGGTGCCTTGGTGTCGGGCACATGGATCTGCACTTGCAGGTCGATGCTGAAGTCGAACGCTTCCTTGCTCTTGGCAGCGATCGGGCTGAGTCGAGCGTCCAGATCGTGCGCATCGCTGGTCGCCTGCGACCAGTTCAGCGTCAGGATGCTGGTGGGCACGATCTCGGCCTCGTAGATGCGCGGGTTGAGGGTGTACTTGCCGGTGCGCAGTGGCTCCGACCAGATGCCCTGGTGACCCGGTGCCACGATGCTGCCGAACTTGAACTCCTCACCGGAGGTGTCCTCGGTCGGCAAGCCGACGTAGGCCTTGATGACGGCCACCTCGCCCTGCTGGACAACGAGCATCTCGCGGATCTCGACACGCACCAGCATCGGGTTGAGCAGGTACGAGCCGTAGAGCAGCGGGTCGTGCTGAAGACCGATCCGACCACCGGCGTCCAGGAAGGCCTGGAAGTCTTGGTAGTTGTTGTGGATCTCGTTCTTCGGTGCCAACACCTGGTTGATGATGGTGTTGGCTGCCGTGCCGGCTCTTTCGGCCGCTTCGACGTCATCGAACCCGCCGAGTCGACTGGCGATGTCCTTGGACGGGAGGCCTTCGAGCGTGGTGACCACACCGACGATGTCGGTGTTGCCGTGCGGTTCGATGGTGACGACCGACAGTGTCGCGGGGTCGACCGCACGCAGCGCTTGCTCGGCGGCGTCCGACAGGATCTCACCGAAGGTCTGCGTACGGGTTCTGACCACGAAGGCCACGGGGTGCATCGGCTGTGTGGTGCCCGGGGGCAACACCGGTCGCTGCACGCCACGCTGGCCACCGTTCACCAGGAAGGTGTTCATGTTGTCGAAGGTGCCGAAGACGTCCTTGTATTCGGCTGACTTGGCGCCGGTCGGCAGATCTTCGCCCACCTGGGAGACGACCAGACCGATCTCTCCGGCTGGAACCTGCACCCAGGGGTGCCGTTCGACGATGAAGATGGGCCACAGCTTGAAGCGCAGACCGGGCATCAGAAGTTCCGCCTGGTAACCGGCCTCGCCGTTCATGGCGATGAGCTGGCCGTCTGGCAGACTCTTGCCGAAGCGCTTGGTGACGAGCCCGATCTCGCTGGGACCGATCATGTTGAAGCTGGCGAAGGCGAACTTCAGCACAACTCCGAGCACGACCAACCCGGCGATACCAAGCAGGATAGGGATGAAAGGAACGCTGCCCATGACTCTCCTTTTTGTCTAGAGGGACAGTAAATTAATCGTAGGAGTTTTTTGCGGTACTGTCAATATAAGCCCATAATTGGGCTGTTTCACGTTCTGAGAGTTTTGTTGCTATTATGTCAATACTCTGTTCGGTTCACGAGAAGATTGGAGACTACTCATGACGCCCAACACGGACGAGATGAGTCGATCATTTAAAGCTGTTCTCTGGGTGCTTTCAACGATCACCCGCCGAGTTCAACGCTGGAAGATCAAGCGAGCCCTCAAGCGAGGCTGGGTGCTGCGCAGACTGCGTTGTCACCTTGGCCTACACAACCCACCAGGCAACGCCGCCTTTGAGGAATGGGGCTGTGTAGTCATCGGCGGCGCCTGTACTGACTGCGACGACGACACCTGGCATGTCGTGGCCTACATCGGAGACGCATGGGATTTCCCCGGTGCCACCACCAGCGAAACTTCCAGCAACGGGACGACAACTGTCACCATCAGTAACAGCAAGCTGCTAGACGGCGTCAACGCCTACGTGGCGGAACTCATGAACTGACAGAGACCCTGGAGCGGTCAAGCCTCAAAACCGCCTCCGCTCCAGGGATCTCACCATTATATTGACTTCTATCTGTTATTTTGCTTTACTACGCTACATGTGGGGTTATTAATCATCTTCTCTGCACTACATGCGGAGGGTAAAGGGTGAGCGTGCAGATACCGGTTGCACGCCTAGCGGCACCGGGGTACGAAGAACTAGCACTAATTATACGAACCTG
>CAZTXC010000071.1:0-4231 GCA_964617855.1 uncultured Candidatus Saccharibacteria bacterium
TGCTGTTAGGGGAGCTCGGCGATGTACCACAGGGCTTTTCGATGGCCCTTAAACTCGTCACCAGTTTTGCTGTTAAGTTCGACTAAAATCGCAGGTAGATTGTGCTTGTCGTGTAGCCAACTTTCCATGGCGCCCGTTGTGTCGTAGTCAAAAAATCCCCCAGTGTCGTTAGCAAGGTACCCGACAGGGGTTAAGTCGGCATATTTACGTGCAATAGTCTGGCTGTCCCCAGAATCATTTGGCGATGCTACGGCTCCAGCTGCGTGATAGCTCATTATCAACCGAGGACTTAGTGACAGGAGGTATGTGGCAATGGCGTATGATTCAGGCTCGGATAGTGGCGTGGTGCCGCCACCAGTTTCTAGGTAAGTTTTATCGGGTAAGGTCACTGCAGACTTCCAGTCATTGGCTGGAAAATTACGGTTCAGATCGACATTGTTGCTGTTTGTCCGTTTACTCGCGGCAAATCCATCAGGGCTTATAGTAGGAACAACGACAATAGTCCGATTGGCGGGGATTCGGGCTGATTGTAATTCAAGGTCGTCAATCCACTTGGTTAGTAAGTAGTTTGCACTCTTTTCGTTGCCGTGTATTGTACCCACGAACGCGATTTTGCTGGGGCCAGAACCATAACTATACGCAGTAATAGGTCGGCCTTGTCTCGATGTCCCGATTCTCGCCACCGTTTGGCATATTGTTCGAGCTGAGTATTTCCATGCGGAACCCCCCGAAACACCGTAACTGTTTTGTAGTCCATCTAGCACCTTAATGGTGATGCCCGCGCAGCGAGGCATTGTGGCTTGCGGAGAAATAGTAACTTGTTTATCGCTGGCATTAATCGTGGCAGCTGTGCTGACGCCGTTAACTTCTAGATGTATGTAGTCGGTCAGCTTTTGGGTTGCAAGCACTGGCGAGTCAAATGTTATTGTCATGCCAGTGTCTACCGGCACTTTGTAGCTCGCAATGTTCACTGCTTGAGCTTTTGGGCCCCCAGAAGTAGCAAAGGACAGTGAATAGGGTTCTGCGATCAGACCTCCGTCCGCTGCTTTAATCATTCCTACCGTTAGTTCTAGTGATGAGACTCTAGGTAGGGGGTCTTTTGGTCGTATAACTATTCGTTGCCCGCTAACCAATGCCGTTATTGGAATTTCCTGTTTGTTCTCGCCGACTTTGCGGTAGAGATGAGTATTGTTAAGTGTTGCTGCGGGCCGATTAAGTGTGAGTGTTACTTCGCGAGGGTCGTCGTATATGGTTTGGTTTGCCGTGATGCTAGCTGATACGACCTTGACGCTCTCTACGGTAGCTATGTCCTTGGTAAATAGGCTTCCGGCTGATCTGCCATTAAATGTCCGTTGTAGGCTTAGGCTGTACGTTGTGGCTTGTGCAAGTTGTAAACCAGGAACGTCGCAGAGCAAGCTTGACCCATTTTTGGTGCAGTCTGCACTTTTTGCTCCAGCAGCTATTTTGTAGTCAAATACATGATCTTCTGAATCTAGGCTGAGCGTCAGTGGGTCGCCAGTAGAGACCTTTTTCGGCAAGGCGGAACGATTCGTTACCACTGGTAGTTGTGCAGGGATAACCCGAATACTTTTAGTGAAGAAACCACCAAATGTCATGCGTTCCACGCTGTTAGCGCTAGGTGCTCGGGTGGGTGTCAGGCATGTTCTGTGTGAGTACACGCTATGGTGAGCAAGAGAGAAAGTAGTTTCGGGGGTTGCCAAGTACGAAGGGCTTGACCGTTTGGAAATAAGGCCAGGAAATAGAATTGGGTGGGTAAAGCACGCAGGGCGGCTAACAGAATAAGTTATACTTCTAGGCCAGATAAAGAGCGCTGAATATACCAAGCAAAAGTGAAGCATGGCGGTGGTAAGCGTAAGCACGACCAGGAGTACCCAAGGTGCTTTAGTTTTTCGTGTAGTCAGTGACGCTAGTAAGTTTTTTGTATTCATAGGCATAAAGGTTGCCGTTCTCAAGGGTAGTTTACCACAGTGCAGTGCGGCGGTTTATGTAGTAAGCTACCCATATATGTCAGGTGAAACTGCCGACCATGCACCAGTCATACTTGATGCTGAATACGATGCGCACCAAGGGGCGACGTTTGGGGTGGATAGCACAGTGCGAGGTTGCGATTTTTTAGCGACAATCGCCTATCACCACCCAAACCCTGAACACCGCGCCAAGGTTATTGCTGGTGTTTTGGCGTTTGCTGTTGAGCTGCAAGCGCTCGATAACATGGAGGTGCTGTTAGCGGACCCAGCATCGCTCACTATTGAAGGTGTTGAGGTTGATCGCCGCTTTCGGTTCAAGGAAGGGGTAACGGCTGAGGTGCTCGATGCCGTGCTTGGGGCAGTATATGTGGAGCCCGAAATAGTAGCCGAACAAAAACAGGCACTATTGTGCGCCCTATTCGACAGTGGCCATTTTCCGGACGCAAGGATTCGGGTACGGGCAGGCAACGAGATAGCACATGCAGATGATCGGGCTGTAGCTGTTGAGCTACAAACATTGACCGAAGAGTACTACGGCTTCGGCAATAACACCACTTGAGATCACCTCTCACACCAGTTATACTTATGCTTAAGTTTTGAGGGAGGGAAGTAATGGGGGAGAACGTCACGCCGCATGCGCCAAAAGCGTCTGTTAGATTCCCAAAAAAGGTATTTATGCTTGGCTTGGTCTTAGTGCTCATACTTGGTGCTATCTTTGGATGGCGCGCTTGGTCTCGTTATAAGGTTCGTCCGCGCACCGTTAAGACTGGCACGGCAACCTTCGATGATGCAACGAATGAACGAATTATTAGGGAACAAGTAGATTCTGGGAAGGTAATACGGCCAAACGCGACTCCAGCAGATCCTAATGATGACGGGAATGTGCAATGAGGTTCAATAAGTTCCTGCTTTTGTTTGTGGTGCTGGCTGGGTGCTTGGGTTTCAGGATTCTTGTACCACAAAAGGCCAGCGCAATTTCAAGGGTTGTTCCTGACTTTAACCCAAGTGTGTACTTGGAAGTTGCAAGATTAGGCGCAGGTAATTCGTTAGACGCACCCAATGTCTATCTTAAGGCGTATTTTAATAGCTCTGCTGGTGGCACGGTGTATCTCTGGGATCCTGACCACTGTGCAGATGGACCAGACAGTAACACTGCTGCACCAACTACATTTGCTACCTACCGTACGAATGCTGACGAGGACATGATCGGATTCCCGTTGCTGCCGGCTAGCACGTATGTTGCGCAAACCGGTAAGAGTATGGCCCCCACTTTATTCGGAGTTCAATGCGGGTTTACGTCACTCGCTTTAACTGGGCTGACTGAAAGTAGTGCACATCCTGGCTATTACGTTGGCGTTGTTACGGCACTTCATACTGGCGCGTCAGGGGGTGTCAATGCATTTAGAGTTTCAGTTACAAATGCCGACACGACAGATGCGCTCATTGGTTACTATAGCGACGATGGCGTTACATCACGATCCGGTGACCCTGGCAAAGCATTGAGCTTTTTCTCACTGCAAGATCGCTTAGGCGCAGGCGACTCCTTTAGTGACTTCACATTTGAGTTTGCTCCTGATTGCTCCTGGGGCTCGCAAACTGCTTGGTTAAAGTGGCGGGATGCCGACTGGGGGGAAGGAAACCAGGAAAGCACAGCTGCGTTCGCTTTTGAGTTTAAGGAGTACGACCGTAATACCGGTGCCTTCATTAGAGATATACCGATTAATCCCCCAAGGGGTGGACAGGATGTCTACGAGGAGCGCAGTTTTACGGCAACGTCTGATAGTTACTATGTCTGGAAGTGGAAGCACGTCCAAAAAACCAATGGTGTGCAAATTTACATGCCGTTTTCGTCAATTGAGGCTACCCTTAAATGCGATTCTACTCCTGGTCGGGTAAAAAAGGGCAATCTTGATGGTGCGATCTGTGTAGCTGAGGGCTTGAATATCCCTGGCTGGGCAATTGATAACAAAGATGTTGAAAAGGCTTTGCCAGTTGACTTCTACTTCGATGGTCCAAATGGGGCATTCCCCGGGCAGGCTTCTGTGGGTGGTAGGCTAGCAAATCGTCTTGGCAATGACTTGACGGCAGTAGCAACAGGAGTGCCTGGAGCTGACGACAACAAGTACCATCGACTATCGACCACTGATGTTTCAAGCGATAGGCCTGCGCCAACAATTGATCGAGCAACTCTGGCGGCGCTAGGGCTGGATGTAGGGGTTCATAGTGTTTTTGGCTATGCGCAC
>CAZTXC010000072.1:0-4118 GCA_964617855.1 uncultured Candidatus Saccharibacteria bacterium
GCTGCTGCCTACGCAAAAGGAGTGCATGAACTACTACACCGACTAAGTGAGACACGGGAGCCAAGCCATGTCTGACCCTCGTGAACATGTTCCGACTAGCGGCGATTTTACGCTCATCCGCGAGATAACCCCAGGGCATACTGGCTGCGAGGTGCTACATGTCGAGGTTAGAGGTGTTGAAAAAGTCTTTAAGCAATCAATACTCCCTGAAGGCGTCGCAGAAATTCGGGCTAATTCAGTAGGATACGGCATGATCGAAGAAGCGGGAGCCGGGCTTCTCGTGCCTCAGCCAAATGTTTTATTTATAGAAGATGACACGTTGTTCAGACTAGAGATACCCTATCTTGGGCACACCATTACTCATGAGTTGGGGAACAACGAAGCTCTTAACTGGGATCGCTTTTGGCTTGATGTTCAGGGCGGAGCCACCGAAGGGGGCTCTAGCCAGCCTGGAAGCCAAGCTCAGGGATTAGCTGAGTACACGGCTCAAACGGCTCATTGGTTGGACAAGGTTGCACCTTACTTTCCTGACCTGCCATCAGTAAGCCAGTTACTAACGAATGTACCCCTTGAATCGCTGACTGGTAATGGCCCAAGCACGCTTATGCTATTAGACTTTACTCCCGACAATACCTTCATGACACCTGCAGGGGTTAAATTTATAGACCCATGGACACAAGCTACGTATCAAGGCTCATTCCTTCCCTCAGTCGGACAATTCGATACGTTGCTCCGGCGAGTGTACGGCTTTGAACCAAACGCCGATTATGACACCAAACGAAACGAAGCAGCTAACGCGCTGGCTCAACACATGGGATTAACATCCGAGCAAGGTGCAGCCCACCTTCGCCTTGGAGCTGCACTTCAATACACCCTCTCGGCATTTGTTAGGCTAGAATCGAACGAACCCTTAGCTAGACAATATTACGAACAGGCGCTTAGAGAAGTTAGCCGTATTGTTAGCTAGCGCTTTTTCTACCCAAGTCGGCAATAAAGCCTGGCACGTGATGAACCCCACGCCGGCCATCTATATGGAAGCCGTGCATACCAAGTGCCACTGCGGGCTCAATATCTGCAGCATAATCGTCCCCAACTGATACCTGCTTTACCGGGTCTGCATCGGCGGCATAGTAGGCGAAGACTTCACGTTTGTGCTCAAACTCTTCGCCATAGGTGATCTTTCGGAAGGCATCTTCGATGCCAAGCCGAGCCATCACTTTGCGAGCCCACGGTCGCGGACCCGCCGTGAGCAGTACGGGGGTGACGCCTTGTTCAATCACTGCTCCTAATACCGATTGCGCCATGCGCGCATCGTGATCATCTACCATTTTATCGACATCAATTTCGCCCCAGGTGGCGGCAAAGTATTCGAGCCGAGTCATGCCGTAGCGTTCAGCAAAGTAGACCGAGGGTCCCACTGGATTAGCTTTTGCTTCTTCAAACATGGCCGCACTTTTTTCGGCATCAACCCCTTCGTGATCAGCAATGAAGAGCGTAATTTGCTCTGTCACCAACACACCGAGTGCGGTTTCGTAGAACGAAGTTCGGTTGGCATGCTCAGGATCTTTCTGTCGGTACAGCGTCAGGTCTAGATCGAAAATGGCGCGCTCTAGGGTTGGCTCCTCCACGTTAGGCCTCAGTTTCTTGCTTTACAAAATCGGCAAGTTTATCTCGCTCGATAGCTACTTGCTCACCAGTTACCATATTCTTTACACGTACCGTACCAGCGGCAAGCTCCTGCCCACTAGCAGTTACGGTGTATGGGATACCAAGTTTGGCCGCTGCCTGCATTTGTCGGTCGTACTTTTTCCCGGTTGTTTTTAGGAACACTTCGGTCTGAATACCAGCCTTTCGTAGTTCGCTCGCTAACACAAAGTATTCGTCGCTTGCTTCTTCGTCGGTCCGAGTAATGAACACGCGGGTGTTCGTCTTAGCTACTTTGAGTTTTTCGAGTTTTCCAAGTGCATCCAATACGCGGTCTACACCAACGGATGTTCCAACGGCTGGGGTATCAGGGCCGCCAAGTGCTTCGATGAGCTTATCAAAGCGTCCACCACTACACACGCTGCCAACTTCTTCGGCTCCAACAATACTGGTTTCATAGATTGTCCCGGTGTAATAGTCCAGTCCGCGGGCAATAGTTTGGTCAAAAACTACCTGTTCGTCAGTGTATCCGGAGAGTGCTATGGCTCCGAGTATTCGACCCAAACCTTCCGCGGCTTGCTGCGCTGCCTCGTTGCCTATCAGTTCGGCAACTTGTGCCAGTCGTTCTTCACTCGAACCGGTCACATTTAAGTATTGGCCTACAACATCTGCTGCATCAGCATCAACAATTTCTGCAACTTCTTCTAATACGGCGGCTGCTCCAATTTTTTCAACCTTGTCGATTGCACCAACCAAACGCAAGAACGATTTTTCGTCTGTCACACCAACCCGCTGCGCCAAAGCATCGAGGATGCGACGGTCGTTCACACGGATGATAGCCGGCGCGTCTAAAGCTGCAAAAGCATCACTCATCATGGCGATAATTTCTGCATCTGCTAAGTAGTGAGTGGTGCCGACAATATCTGCATCGAATTGGGTGAACTCACGGTATCGCGAAGCCTGTGCTCGCTCGCCCCGCCACACTTCACCAAGTGCGTAGCGTTTATATGGGCTAGGCAAATCGCTGCCATACTGGGCAACAACGCGCGCGAGTGGCACCGTCTGGTCGTAGCGCATGGCCACGTGCGTATCTCCGCGGTAGAACTCATACATGAGCTTTTCACCCTCTTCACCGAGCTTGCCAGTCATTGTCTCGAACCGCTCCAGAGCAGGTGTCTTGAGCGGCACAAAGCCGTAGCCCTCATAAACTTCTTTTATTGTTTCTAGTACTTCTTCTCGCGGAATCATGTCTTCTGCCAAGAAGTCACGGAATCCTGACATTGGTCCATTTTCTTTAGCCATTGATTTTCTCTCCTTCTTCCACCCCGACTGGCACAAATAGTTCTTCTCTTCCGAAAATATCCTGCACCAGAGTCTTAAATGTATTCTCTCCTAACAAGGCAACATTGCGCTCTACGCTCGATGCGAAGAACGCGCTAATATGCTCCTCGGAAATGGAAGCCCAGCTATCGTGTTCTGAGTATGGTCGTGGCACCCAGTACATCGCTCGTTCACCAATGTCGGTCAAAAACTTACCGGCACCTGGCAAGGCAGTAAAATCACGCTCGCAAACCTCATCTTCAACTTCGTTGAAGTACACGGCCGTCTCGACACTCATGCCCAGTGCCTCTGCAGCCCTTACACCTTCACCAATTGCTACTGCCGCTAAGACGGCGCTTACTTTTACATTTCTCGACTCGAGTTCACCCACAACGTGAGCCAACATGTCACCAGAGAACAACACATCATCAGCAATGGCCACTTTTTCGCCAGCATATCTCCTGCCTAATGCATCAAGTTGTTGTGTCAGGCTAGGATGCCCGGGACGTGCTGTATAGCTCTTTCCACTAAACTGTGAATCTTTAGCTCGGGTGATGTCTAGATAGCCATCGACCTCCTGTGTGCGTACGTAATGTCGGTCAATGCTTACCACGGGACGAGTAGTTGCGCGAATCTCACGCATCAGCCCATCACGCAGCGTTGCAAACGGCAGATAGACTACTTGTTTGCCCTGCGCACGCAGGTCGGCAACCAGCGAATCACGAAAATCATCAGCATGGTCGTCCGCAAAATCGTAACGACTCTGAAAGTTTTCTAAGTCGGCGCTAATGACATACGGGCTTGCTAACTCTGACATCGCAAGTAGTCCTGTAAGTTATCGACAATTGCTTGATCGTGATCGACGAGTTTTGGTGGGGTAAATTCCATAGGAATACTGCAGCGTTGTCGCGCCAATATCACTTCACCAATCCTTACTGGCTCACGGTCAGGCCGAGCGTTACCAATTGCGCGGTACAGCTCGATTGCTAGCTCAATGCCTTTAACCGAAACGGCGCCAACCTGGTCCTCTGGAATGCTGGCCCAATTTTCGGCATCACCATACGGTCGAATGTAGGGCTTACTGTAGGAAGCGTGGCCGTGATCATAGAACGGATGTACCCAGCCCGCAATTTCGGTGCCGACTACTTTGCCAC
>CAZTXC010000073.1:0-1201 GCA_964617855.1 uncultured Candidatus Saccharibacteria bacterium
AATTGCGGAAAATCATCCTTTGGATCCAGTTCTTTGTCGCCAGCATCCTCGGTATCGTATCCATGTTTTTGCAAGTACGCCATCAACTTGTGCTTGAGTGCGTAGCCGTTGTGATCCGAGCCAAGGTAAATCTTCATGCAGCTTGGAGTTGTTTGCCGGCTTCGGCGACCATTTCAACAAGGCGATTTGAGTAGCCCCACTCGTTGTCATACCAAGCCACCACTTTGAGCATATTGTCACCAATAACAGCAGTCAGATTGAGATCGACAATTGCACTGTGAGAGTTGCCAATAAAGTCGCTGCTGACCAGTTCTTCCTCTGTTACGTCCACAATCCCTTGGTAAAAGGGCTCCTTGACGATCGCCTTGAAGTGCTCGTTAACTGCCGCAACAGTGACTGGCTTTTTTGTAATAATCACAAAGTCACTCAGAGATACCACGGGGGTCGGCACGCGTACGCTCATTCCGCCGAATATGCCCTTCAGGGCTGGAAGCGCCTTAGCAGCAGCAATGCTAGCTCCAGTTGTTGTTGGTACGATGTTTTCGGCGGCGTTGCGAGCCTCGCGCAAGTCTTTGCCCGGTGCATCCTGTAGTTTCTGGCTAGCTGTGTAGCTATGCACTGTTGTCATCATGGCTTTTTCGATGCCCCATTCGGCGTCAATGATGGCAGCGACCGGAGTGATACAGTTCGTGGTGCAACTACCGTTGCTAATAATCTGGTGGTCTGGTTTGAGTTCTTGGTCGTTTACGCCCATTAGGTACGTATCTCCGTGCGTATCGTCTTTTTCTGGCGCACTCAAAACTACCTTTTTGGCGCCAGCTTTTATGTGCTTTTCTAAGCCAGCGTGGTCGGTGAAGAACCCGGTCGCCTCTATTACTACATCGACGCCAAGCTCTTTCCACGGGAGTTGAGTTGGGTCCTTTTCGGACAGCACTTGAATACTCTGGCCGCCAACAATCAAATGCGTATCGTCATATTCCACGGTCTGGTGGTAGGCGCCGTAGTTACTATCATGCTTAAGCAAATGAGCGAGCGTTTTGGTGTCGGTCAGATCGTTGATGGCTACAATTTCGATATCTGCGCGATCGAACGCAATCTTAAAAGCATTTCGACCAATACGCCCAAACCCATTAATCCCGACAGTTATTTTCATGCAGCCCTCCCTGTGTGCTTGTGCTTATTCTAGCTGGTTATACCGACT
>CAZTXC010000073.1:1301-4117 GCA_964617855.1 uncultured Candidatus Saccharibacteria bacterium
GGCTTCTTCGGCATCGCCCCAACCAAGAACCATTGTGCTACCGGGTTTTTTGAGATCTTTGTAGTGCGTAAAGTGATGCTCAATTTGAGCCTTCAGCCCAGCGTCCAAGTCGTCCAATGAGCTAACTGCATCTTTAGTGTGGCGATCGTCTGCTGGTACACAAACAACTTTATGGTCCATCTCCCCGTCGTCTTCAAAGTTGAGGATGCCGATGATCCTAGCCTCGGTGTATACGCCAGTAGGCAAAGCTTCGTCTGTAATAACAAGCGTATCCAGCTCATCACCATCTTCATCCTTGGTCTGCGGGATAAAGCCGTAATTGCATGGCTTGGCAAAGATGCCAGGCTCTACACGGTCTAATTGAAAACACGCCAGTTCGCGGTTCCACTCAATCTTGTTGCGCGATCCTTTGGGGATTTCAATGATGGTATTAATTATGCCGTCTTGGTAATTGCCGGGTGACAGTACTTTATTGAAATCGGGCATTATTTTCTCCTCTTAATCTATCAATAATTGTACTACACTTCTAAGATGGAAGTCATTGGTCACCGTGGCGCTATGGGCCTAGCGCCAGAAAATAGCTTGCAAAGTTTCGAGGCTGCGCTGTCTGGTGGTGTCCGCTGGGTAGAGTTAGATGTACGAGTTACGAGCGACAATCAGTTAGTTGTCATTCATGATGATAATCTCAAGCGATTGGCCGGTGATGGCCGCAAAGTGGCCGACAGTACGTTAGCTCAACTGCAGCAGGTGACGCTTGCATCAGGTGGGCATGTTGAGGCACTTTCTACTATACTCGACGCGCTGACCGGCAGAGCTAAGCTAAACATCGAGTTAAAAGTACCGAACGCAGCCCGAGCAGTTGTTGACGAAATCACTTCTAGAAAAATCAAGCCAGACGACGTTTTGCTTAGCAGTTTTGATTGGCAAGCTCTCAAAGCAGTCAAACACGCCACGTCGAGTCTTCCAATTGCAAAAATTAGGCGTTGGTGGCCGTTCGTTACCACGGGTCAAATTGCCCGCTACAATATACAAGCAGTCTGTCTGCGTCAAAACTGGCTACAAAAACGCGTAGTACGTCGTTTGCAAAAACAAGGTCTTGATGTGTATGCGTACACAGTCGATGAACCTACCCAGCTTAAACATGCGCAAGAACAGGGCCTATGGGCCGTAGTGAGCAATGATCCAGTTACCGCTCAGCAATCTCTAAGAAAGAAGACATAAGATACCCACCGGAGGAACACATAAACAAAGTAACTAAAATAAGTATTACGCTGGTTTTTATCGCCGTTCTTGGACTAGGAGCCATATTGTTGACAAAAAAGTCGTCAGGTTCTGATGTACAGCAATCTGGTCAGACAACCGCAACCTCAAACGATCAACCGGCATCATCGGTTACAAGTTCGAGTGACAAGAACGCTGAGCTGACAGAATCGACAGTGGCGCAACATAACAAGCCTTCGGATTGTTGGACTATCATACACGGCAAAGTCTATAACCTGACGGACTATGTTAATCAGCATCCTGGCGGTGACGTGATAACTAAGGCGTGTGGCACTGATGGAACCACAGCATTTGACACTCAAGACGGTGAGGGCGCTCATTCAGCCGCCGCTCAGTCGGATCTCAATAAACTCTTACTGGGCAGTTTGCAAAACTAGTCGGTCTTAGTGACTGCAGCTGGTGAGCTTTGAGGTTCTAAGTACTCTCTAATTTTCAAAGCTGCGGTAGCGCCTTCTCCAACTGCCGAGGCAATTTGCATAGTTGCGTGCGATCGGACGTCGCCGGCACAAAAAACTCCTGAAATAGAAGTCTGTAAATCTTCGTCGGTTTTTATTAAGCCTAACGCATCAAGTTCGATAGCACTTTCTTTGACGAACTCACTTTGAGGTTGCAGGCCAATAAACACAAACACCCCGTCAGTTTCGTAGTTAACTTTTTCGTCACTATTAGTTTTCTTGGCCAACACTCCAGTTACTTTGCCGCCATCCTGTGGGCTGGCTGAGGCGGTAATCTCTAACGGTGTCACACCAAGATGAACAGTGATCTTATCTTTGTGCTTTTCAAGCTCATGCATGAGCACTTCACTTGCTTTAATGGTTGAGCGCACAAGCAAGTCTATGTGGCTTGCGAACTTAGTAAGGAACAGTGACTCCTGCACTGCTGAGTTGCCACCACCTACGACAACCAAGCGCTTATCTCTATAGAAAGCGCCGTCACAGGTAGCGCAGTAATGAACGCCTCGGCCATAAAACTCTTTCTCGCCAGGAATCTCAAGCATCTTATATTCGCTACCAGTAGCAATTAAAACTGCCTTAGCTCGAACTGGGCCGTCTGTCGTGTTTAATAGCTTATAATCTCCCTGGTCGGTGATTTTGGTGACTTCGCCCAGTCGAATATCCGCCCCAAATCGCTCAGCCTGAGCCTGTAGCTGCTCTGCCAACGCCAAGCCAGCCACCCCGTCTTTGAACCCAGGGTAGTTGTCGACCCAATCAGTAATTGCGGCAAGCCCACCAATGACCCCCTTTTCGTAAAGAACCGTATCAATGTCCTCGCGCGTGGTATAAATAGCAGCGCTTAAGCCGGCAGGACCTGCGCCAATGATCACGACATCATGCGTCTCGATATCTGACTTTGGTTGCTTGATTTCGTTTTCGGCTGCTTGTGACATGGTGCTCCTTTGGTCGTCCTAGTTTCTCATAGTTAATCTTACGATTGAACGGGTAGTAAGTCACGAATACTTTCGATCAACTGTGTAGGGGTTTTGGCGATACGACTAGGGTTATTCCTTGCAAGGACCCCTTCTCCATTAAAACCCC
>CAZTXC010000074.1:0-4106 GCA_964617855.1 uncultured Candidatus Saccharibacteria bacterium
TGGATTGCTCGCAAAAAAAGTTAGAGCTCGAGCAAACGAATATTGCCGTCAGCTATCATGGTCGTGCCAACACGGTTTTTTAGCTTGTATGGTTTTGCGGCAGAGAGTGTTCGACCGCCCTGGACTAGACCGGTGGCGGTGAGCTCATCGACAATGAAGTCTCGCTCGGCGTTCGTGTCGTGATGAATGGTATGAGTAAATTGTGCATTATGACGGATGAGCGTTACGCCGATGTCCTCGGTGGCAGCGCCCACCCAAAGGCTCCGGCCCGGCTGGACCTCCCCGTAGTGTTTTACCCAGAATTTGACGTGGTCACGGAACCTATCACCGGTGGGTTGAATGACTTGCCAGAAACGCACGTGATGCCGCAGCCGTGCGCTGCCGCCAATAGTTTTTTGAAAGCCAATATCTTGCTTTCGGCCAAATAAGTACAAGGCACTAAATGGGGCGGTTGGGTATGGTTGGCGCAGCACGATTGATTGGACCATTCGTAGGCTTGTTCGTAAGGTGACGGGGTCTGCCATCTCCCAGCCAGCCGCTTTAAAAGCTTTGATGATGTTGGCTCGCGAAGCCATAAGCGCTAGGTTGACGGGGTCACACGCAAAACCATCTGGAGTGACAGTGTGTAGGGGGATGTGGTTAGAGGGGAAGAGCAGTCGATAGGCTCTAAACGCTAACGGGATCACACCGTAAGCCATGGCGCCGTAGGTGCAAGCTAGGGCTAGGAGTAGCGGCACCCGATGGCTGAAATAGGGGAATACTGCTTTGTAGCCAACAAAAACTACAGCCAACCCAAACATTGCAACCAATAATCGCTTGGCGGCTCGCAGCACAAAGCCGATAATGTCCATGAACTGATTATAATACCTTTAACGATGACACTATCTACAAAACAGTTCCAAGCGGTGGTGTGGGAATACTATCGCCAACACGGACGCCAGTTGCCCTGGCGGAGCCTGGTGGGTGGCGAGCTTAATCCGTATCACGTGCTTGTCTCGGAATTGATGCTGCAGCAAACGCAAGTAACCCGAGTTGTGCCAAAGTATCAGGAGTTTTTGATAGCCTTCCCAACGATCGAAGCTTTAGCCGGGGCTGACTTGGCGCAAGTGCTGACCCTGTGGAGTGGTTTAGGATACAACAGGCGAGCTAAGTTTTTGTGGCAGGCAGCGCAGGTTGTTGTTGCTGAGCATGGTGGAGTAATACCTGACACTCGGGACGAGCTAGTTGTTTTGCCAGGCGTTGGCGCCAACACTGCTGGCGCCATCCTAGCCTATGCTTTTAACAAGCCTGAGGTATTTGTGGAGACCAACATTCGCACGGTCTACTTGCATCATTTTTTTAGTGATGAAGTTGGAGTGTCTGATGTTCAACTGCGCAAAAAGGTGTCTGACACCCTCGAAATAACCAATCCACGCGAATGGTATTGGGCGCTGATGGATTACGGTGCCCACTTAAAGAGCACCCAGCCTAAGCATCTTCACCGAGCACTTGCCCACACCAAGCAGTCGCGCTTTGAAGGCTCAGCAAGGCAATTACGAGGCAAGGCCTTGCGGCTTCTTGCCGAGTCGCCCTGGAGTCGCCAGGAACTTGAACTAGAGTTAGCCGACGAGCGAGCTAGTAAAGTGTTGGATGACTTATTAACCGAAGGACTTATTCACTACACAAATGGAGTGGTCAGTCTCGGTTAGAGCCTGTTACACTTAAAGCTGATGATGCAACGAACGACCTCAAGAATAACCGTCTGGACGGCAGCTGTTTTGGTGATTGCACTGCAGTTTCTTTTTGTTGGTCAAGCTCAAGCTAGCACCATCGAAGAGCGCATGGTCAACCGGCGCACCAACTTTGCCAGCCAGGTGACGAGCGAGCGTTTGGCCAAACTACAAGATAGCTGCGAAGGGGCCCAGCTAAAATTGGGCGGCATTAGTACGCGCGTGGCAGATCAACATCGACGTCGTGATGTGGCTTACACCGACTTGCTGGACCACCTGACGGAGCTTGACACTAAGCTAACCAACCAGCAGATTCGTCACACTACCTATACCCGCGAGCTGGGGCGACTAACGACTAACTGGCGGAATTTTGAGCAGGCAGCAGAGCGTTACAACGTTGCACTTGCAGACGCGCGGAGCCTAGATTGCGCAACCGACCCAGAAGGTTTTTTACTAACACTGGCTGATGCTCGAGCTGCCCAGGTGACCGTCCTCGAGGCTCACGATTCTTACATGAGTAGTCTGCGCGCCGTTAAGACAGAGCTTAACTACTTAGCCCCATTGCTGAGCCAGATTAATGGGTTTTTGCTGGCTAGTTTGGTAGTTGGAGGTACTGCATGAACGAGGCAGCCGATCACGCAGAGCCTACTGGGATGAATTCAGCTTGGGCGGTAGCTGGGGCTATACTTATTTCGGTTCTACTTGTTAGCGTCACCCACTGGTTATTTAATTCATCAGCTGAAGCCACCGAAGCACGCAATATATCCAAAATGCACCTTGAACAACGCAAGCTGCGTCTACGTACTCAAGGCACGGTTGTCGACCCCAACCTCGTAACGACCGAAACAATCGACAAGGCCGCCAATAAAATTGACCAAACGGTCCGTAGTGTCGATCAAGGGGGTAGTCAGTTGACGGCTGACGATCTTAGTGACAAAGCGCTCGGCATCGACTAGGCTGACTGTTACACTGAGAGTATGAAAGTTACCAAGTATGTACACTCCTGCCTAAAAGTTGAGCATGAAGGCAAAGTTGTGCTCATAGACCCAGGTGAAATGAGTTGGGAGTCGGGGCTCATAGATGTTCGCCGATGGGAGCAGCTCGACGAAATTGTTATTAGTCATGAGCACTTCGACCACATGTTCATGCCGTTTATCGAAGAGCTGCTCGTTCAATTTCCGAAAGTAAAAATCATCACTACAGAAGCTGTCAAGCAAGAGTTGGCCAAGCAGGGTATTAGCCAGGTGCAGCTTGAATCGTCCAATCTTGTGCAAGTTAGTACGGTTAGTCACGAGAGCATGGTACCGTTAGCGCCACCGCCGGGCCCAAATTTGGTATCAAACGTGTTCGGTTTACTTACGCACCCGGGAGATAGCCATCATATCGAACGCAGCGAGGCTGTATTGTGCTTGCCACTAGCTGGTCCGTGGGCCGCTACCATAGAGGCTGTTCGTATGGCTGACCACTTGGGGCCACATATCATCCTGCCAATTCACGATTGGATGTGGAGCGACCCATGGAAGCGATCTATGTACGATCGTCTCGAGGCCTACTTCACGGCAAAACGCCAACAATTCATCAAACTGAAGGATGGCGAAGCTGTAGAGCTGAGTATCTAACCAACTTCCTGTATTATTGTGCTTATGGAACAGGAACCATCATTCGGTTTTGAAAAGGATTTGTCTCAGCCCGAAAAAGCTGGCGATAAAGACGCGTCAAGCAAAACCGAAAAGAAAAAAGAGCGAGCAGCGCTGCTTACCAAGCGAACGTTTGAACGAGAGCGTCAACGCGAAGAAGAGCCAAGGGCACGCCAAGCTGGTGAAAAACTTCTGACCGTGGTTGGCACCGAAAAGTCAGATGAAACCAACAAAGAAGAAGCCAGCGAAGCTACGGCAACACCTGAAGGTCTCGATCACACCGTTACCCCAGAAACTGAGGTTGATAGTCCGGGCGCCGAGCCTGAAGCGGTGAGTTCACCAGAAGATACGGTTGAGGCGGAGTCCGATGCAGAACCTGAGTCAGACGAAGAGGCTGAGCCAAACGATCATGATGACGATGGGGATGTTCAACCAGTTGTGCCACCAACGGCGCGCAAAGCCAGTAAACTAAAACCGCCTACCATGTCATCGCCACCTCCTGGTAACCAAGGTCCGCCGAGCCCACCGCATACACCACCGCCACCTCCTGGTAACCAACCTCCTGGTGGAAACCTACCACCGCAAAATCACAACCATAACTTACCGCCGAATCACCCACAAAATCCTAATAATCCGAACTTCAACCAAGCCCCTGCAGCAACTCCTAATGTTCAACCACCGGCTCCTGGTAATGTCATAACGGACGATGATCTTTTGGCTGCCGAAAAGCGAGGGTTGCGTAAAGGTGTGGTTACGGGCG
>CAZTXC010000075.1:0-4055 GCA_964617855.1 uncultured Candidatus Saccharibacteria bacterium
TATAAATATATCATAAGCACCTTGGTTTGTGGATGCATGTTCGGTGTCTGGCAGGTAATGGTTTGCGACCGGGCGTATACTATATATGGAGGAATAAGCTATGAAAAAACAGTGTCAAAGTTGTGGCATGCCCCTACAAACCAAAAAAGCCGGCGACAGTAGAGGCAGCGAGGCTGACGGTAGCAAAAGTGAAAAATGGTGTAACCTGTGTTACGAAAATGGTGAATTTATTGGCAAAGACTGTACTTTAGAAGAAATGCGCAAGATAGTTGATGACGCCTTGGTGCAAAACGGTAGTGGGCGCATTATGCGCTGGATGGCGCAAAAGCAACTGCCACATCTTGAACGGTGGAAGACGTCTGCCAAGTAGTTATTGTTGGTACTAGACTGTCAGGCGCGTTTTACGCCAGCAGTAATAACAAATCGTAGTTGAAACGCTAAAGTGTAAGACACTAGCGATTACTACAGTGGCGCTTAGGCCTGCTTTGGCTAGCTGTGTTTGTTGCGCGGTCGAAGCAACCGTGCTGGCTCCGAGTGTAGTGGCTGTAAAGCTGGCTTCGTTCCAATTCATCGGTTCGTCGACGCCATCAAAGTAGGCTCGCATTTGAATTTCATATGTAGTGCCTGGTAATAGACCAGTAAGCGTGTAGTCGAAGTTAGAGCTAGTAATTGCGACATACGTCCATGGTCCGCCCGAACCATTAACTCGATATCTTAGTTGCGGCGACGACAGCGGCCCCGCCCCACCTAGCGCAGAAAACTGATACCCAAAGTTGATTGTCGATGAGGTTGTTTCTGGAGTGTCAGTCTGAACGGCTCCAAATACCGAGAACTCGGGTAGCTTTTGATAGTTTTCCCAAAGATAGGCAAAGTTCCATGTGTCGAGCGGTGGGTTGGTAGAGTTGCTCTTAAAGTAATCGGGCGTGGCGTTTCCTACGTTAACGGCAGTACAGCTCGCAGAGCCGCTATCTGCGCAGCTGGCGATGGTGCCTGCGAGGTGTCGATCGAAGAAATTATTGGTGCTCGTGCCGTTACCAACACCATATAGCCCACCAGTGTTTGCGGCGACACTTCCCGTAAGGTCTGACGCAGAGAATGAGTTCTCGACAGTGCCGCCAAAAAAGCCGCCAATAAGCCCACCGTATGACAAGCCCGAACCAGCAAGAGTCGCTGCGCTATAGCTCCGTCGGATGAGTAATGTGCCGCTATTTTGTGAGCCAAGTAGGCCGCCAACATAGGCCGCCCCGCCGTTTACAGTACCAGTAGCATAGCTATCCTCAAGAGTGATGCTTGATCCGCCGTACCCGATGAGTCCCCCACCATATGCGCCTCCACTCATCGTCACTGTGCCGTCAAAGTGAACCCGAGAAACAGTCAGGCTACCGCTCTCGACGCCACCAACGAGACCACCGATATTTCCACCCGAACCACTGACGGTGTTCGTTGCATCGGCACGTATGTTCTTGATAGTGCCACCATTAGCTACGCCGGTGATTGTTCCAGCGCTAGCCGTACCAGTAATAGAATTGTTATGCAAGGTAAGGTTTTTAATTGTCGCAGCAGATGTTATGCCGAAAATCCCAATGTTCGAACCGCTCGTAATGCTGATGTGTGATATGGTTTGCATGTTTCCGTCTAGGCTTCCCGTGAACGGTGTCCCGATAGTCCCGATGGGCGTATAGCTGAAGCCAGTGCAATTGATGTCGTCCATCAATTCGTAGTGAGCTGAAAGGTTACTGCTTATTTCTTGTAATTGACTGCAGGTGTAAATCTCGAATGGGTCAGGAGTAGTGCCCGCTCCGCCGCCACTAAAAGCTGACGCCGTAGCTGAGCTTTTTGCAAAAGCCATAACAAAGGCCACAAAAAAAGCTATGACAAGACTAGTCCTACGCGCCCCATGACTGCTCACTATATCCACTCACCTCTGCAGTTAGATAGACTTAGTATATACGCTAATGGTTTACGGCACAATTGAGGCTGAGTTATGGTTTACGATTCTTTCGACTGGCGTGGCGTCTGCGGAGTACGGTATCGAGAGCACGCAGGCTCCCAATAAAAATCAAACTAGTAATACAGCAGATAATAAATACGCCGACAAATTGTATGCCATCGCCGGCGCACATGCCGTCATAGCTCCAGCCAGAAACACTACCCTCAGGCATGCGTCCGTAAAGCTCCCAAAGGTCACCACAGGAGCTCGCCCACGTTACGTAGCATGCGGTGGTCAGCAACCCACTTGTTCCAAGCCAGAGGTATAGGTACTTGATCTTATTTTTCACTTCTAAAGTGTATCAGCTACGTGCCAACTACTTGCTAGGAATATCAGCGGCTCGTGAACGGGCTCTTCCAGACGTTTTTCTCGGGTAGGCGGAAGAACAACACACTGGCTTTGCGTTCGCCGCTTCCCTGTTGGTATGACGTTGCCACAATGCTACGTCGTTTGCTGTCGAATATCGTTGAGCTGAAGTTTGCCGTGGTAGCTAGGTCGTAGGTGGTTGTTGATTTGCTGTTTGCGGTGAGTTTATCAGGGCTCGCATCATACAAGTAGACTTTTTTGTCCTTTACCGCCAACAGTGATTTTGTGCGTGCGTCATACATCATCGTTCCTTCACCCACACCGGTGAGGGTGACTTTAGGCGAAGGATTATTGGATAGATTGGAGGTATCAAAAACCATTATTTTATAGCCGCTGCCTACCCTGACTGATGCGAATAAGCGCTTGCCGGCGTCGTCTAAGGCAACAGCACCAAAGCCATCCGGCGCCAAGCCCGTCGTGCCATTGGCTGTAAAGCTTGATTGACCAATCACGTATCGTGCCGCCATAAAATTGCCACCACCAGCGGAAAGGTCAAATACCAAGATTCGCTTGTTAACACTGTCGATTGCGAATAAGAGTTTTTGCGACCATGAATAAAGCGTACGAGCTGATCCGCCGAGTGTTTGACTGCCAATTGGTGGGGCTGGTTGCTGGAACAATGTAGACAAAACGGTAGTCGTGGCCCCTGGACTGGAGGTATACGATGGTGCCGATTGCCCGATCACGTACTTGGGCTCAGGACCATTTTTGACGCTTGAAACATCAAAAACTGAAACCTTAGATGCATTACTTGTGTTCTGGGCAGCAAAAAGGTTTTTGCCGCTCTGATCGCAGGACAGTCTTGTTGAGACATATAGTGTTTTGCTCGCAGGTGAAGGGAAGGCCGAAAGCGTCACGGGCTTTGCTAGCGCGGCTCGGTAGTAGAACGTATCGGGTTGCCTGGACACGGTTGTACCGTTGCCCATATCTCGCCACTTAGTAGTATTGTCTGCACCAATGGCGCTAGACGCTTTGAGCAAGCTCGGTTGATACCTGCCGACATTGGTATTTGGCCACGAAAACATACCGTCAGCAGCTAATGGGAAGCGTAGAATTCTTGTATTGTCGGCAACAAAGAGATCGTCATCAATCACGCATGAATCCGTGGGACTGACTATGTGTGTTGGCTCTGTTTCTGTGGTGCCATTCTGCGGAGCACCAAGGTACTTGAAGTCCTTTGTGTATGAGCCTAGGGATGTGTACGGACTTAGCTTAGTGAAGTTGCAGCCGGGCGAAACAGTAAGTGTAGCTTGGTAAAGACTAATTTCGTCGACTCGAATACAAATATCAGTAGATGTACCGGAGTTTCCAGAATATCGATACACCTGATCCAGCTTAAGGGCGGCTTTATGGTAATTCCACTCACTATCATGGCGGCCATTTAACAAGTAGTTAACCCCAGCTCCTTGAACTTCGTAAATTGTTATGCCAGTGTCGCTTTTTTCGTTAGGTGGTGCATACTCAGCAATCAGAGCCGTGTAAAAGTATGTATCTGTCTCTGGGTCGTAATTTTCCGTAGGAATTCGAACACCCTTTGCTCCACTGTTTCCTGTATCTGTTCGGTTGATAGTAATAGTTGATGTAGAAGTAACGTCGATAAAGTTCGAGCTACCGAGCCACCCTACTCGATATTTTTCGTAGGCCGAAAAATGACTTTGCTTAAACTCGTCCTGTGTTCCCAACATGTACTCATAATCAG
>CAZTXC010000076.1:0-3994 GCA_964617855.1 uncultured Candidatus Saccharibacteria bacterium
TTGGATCAAGAAGTCCTGCTGGTCGGGATTTTCATACTCAAAGAAGTTCAGACCTAGGGGGTAATCCATGTCCGCTGGAGAGAAGTAAATAACGTCCTCTGTGCGCTCTTTAGGCACCATACTCAACAGAGTCTCGGCAGTATCACCGTGGGGGTCAATGAATGCAAATCCCCGACCATCGAGCATATCCTGTAAAGCCAAGTTCTCTAGTAGCACCGACTTTCCTGTACCAGTCTGACCAATGATGTAGAGGTGACGCTGCCGGTCTTTTGGCGCTAGGTAAATTTCCTTCTTAATTCCTCGGAACTGATTGTAGCCCAATAGCTGGCCCTCGTGAGAGGTGATTTGAGGGCCATCAACCTGCTTTGATGACTGGCGTTGTAATTGTGACGTAGGTGTATTTTTCTGATCAGGAAAGTGGAATATTGTTGAAAGCTCAACACTATTTAGTACGTTCTGATTAACCTCAGGAGCAAAAAACCGAAGTATGTAGGCTGTTGTAAAACTCTCCATATCTTTTGCGGGCACAAACTTGAAACCGTTCTTACCAGGCGCATCGAACAAAGAAAACGAGGCAACGACATTGTTCAGTATTGTTTGAGCCCTTTGGGACGTGTTCGATGACGCCACCAATCGTATGAGCACCTCATAGCCGGGATGCCTGGTTTTTTCTTCGATAGCATCGACTACAGACTGCTCAAGATTACTCAACTGCTTGTCTTCGGGCTTTTTATCATCGCTTACCTCTGGCGCCTTAAGCGGAGCTGCGATAATCTGGGCAGCATACGAGCCAACCAACGCAGCACCCTTCTTCTTGCCTTTGTCTTTTTTCTTCTTTTGAGCAACACTAACGGCTTTGGACACCCACGACTTGTTCGCTGGTCGTAAAAGGATCTGTATACCTGCCCCATCCTCTTGGGTTAAGGTTGAAAATGCATTCAGTAGCGACTGCATGGCATCCCTTTTGAGGTCTTGGTAGGTCGAGATTGGGAATGCGTAGTTCTCTTTTAAAACCAGTTCACCACCAATCGTACCGGATATCTTGCCAACAGGACTAAAGATATTGTGTTCCTCAACTTCTTCAAGCCGAGCTGTTGGATATGCGCTTACAACTGCTTGTTCAATAACAGATACGAGCGCAACGGGAACAGCAGTGTAGTAGTAGATCAGCCCCTTAGCAGCAATAATCTCAAACGAGATGTGTCTCTCCCCATAAAACTTACTTTTGAAGTTCTTCTTAGCTGTACTAGCAATGATGTTGTACATTATCTGAGCCCTTGAGATGTTCTCCTCTGTAACATCCCTGACATCTCGTGCTCCAACTTCGATATCGTCACTCGTAGGTGGGAGATGGATTAACAGTGGCACCATCTTGAGCCCACGCTCGTAACTCTTTGCCTCGCGTAATGATTTACGCGACTTCAAATAGAACAGATATACACCTGCTGCCACAACTATCGTGATAATTATTAAGCCAGCCATACTAAGGGTTACTCTGCCGTCAGTTTAATATCTTTTCCGTAACGTTTCTTCATGTAGTCAGCCTTAAATACGGTCAACTCTTTGTTCTGCCTGTAGGGGTCTAGCTTGGTTTGCTGAACGATTGCACGCGCCTTTTGGACCCACTCCTTCTCGATCACATCCACATCATCGGCAATTGCCGGATTCGTCGTGGATTGGGTCGGACTCACAGGGGTCACCGGACTAGTTGCCCCAGGGTCAACCAGGGGAATAACTGGCGGCTGCGGCGCTTGGTTCGCGGGTGCCGATGTAGGGGTATTGGCTGACTTCTCAGGAGCCGCCACAACTTCATTGGCAGCCGGCTGCTCACCAGCACCAACCGGCTTTGGTAATTCTATCTGGGGAGTTTGCGATCCTTCCATGCCTAAAAGTATAGCATCGACCTCTAACAGAACCTATGAATTTACGTTAGCTTTACTGCGAGTTATTAAGGCGACGTTCGATATAGAAGTTAAACGTAAAACCCATTAGCGCGGCAAGAATGATATCCCGCAGTGACAAGGTCCCTGTTAGGTTAAGAGCAAACAAGAATACTAGAATTAAAGAAGCTACGACCAAGATTCTAGGTAGAGAATCCTGCTGCATATCAGTTGTTGCAGCAGGGTTAAACCTTCTCAGAGTTGCAAAGATAACCCCTCGTAGCAGCAGCCATGTAGCCAAACCAATAAATAAAACCGCTGCCATGAGTGCAGGTGCGGATAGGTTATCTGGGCTAGTGCCCCCGAGAAGAGCTAGAAGCCCTATCAAAAGCAAAATTTTAAATCTTCGTTGTACCGACATTATAAAAGTGCTGAGGCAGCAAAACCGCTCATAAAATTAGTAGCGCTTGCTGCCTGCAGCTTGACTGACCGCTCTCAATAAATGAGAGCGACGACCCCAAAACAGGTTTGCCGTTTTTGTGTTCTTTCGGCCCTTAAACATTAGCGTAATTTACGAGTAATTGCAATACCTTTGTAGCTTTAATTACATTCCTAATCAGTTAATGTTGCACAAATTAATGTTGTTATTTTTGTAAATAGTTGTTCATTATTCTGCACAACATGCAGATACAACAGCCCCTTTTACGCAATAATTTACGCTTTTAAACGCTGCTTTGCAGTAACGCTGAATGGCTTTTTATAGCCACCGCCACGCATGCTATTTGTTAAACGCTACTGACCCGTACTTGCATGGTCGCATAACCCTACCGGCCTTCCTTGCGCAAAGTTAGGCCTACGCACACATTCCACAATGACTCCACGGACGGCCCACCAATGCGTAGTAGCAATACAGTCGTTTATTGCCTACCAAATGCCTGCCTTAATTCGTGATTTGTTTGTTAGTTGCGGGGACTCGCTCCAACCCATGTCGCCCCGCACGCACCCTACATAGTTAGTTTATTGGTGGCTGTTTATTTAAACATTAATTTGCTTGTTGTTTTGCCGGACAATTTTTATTAACCGTCATACTAAGCCTGGGCGTATTCGCCGCGATTTTTTGTGATTCCAGGGTGTATTCGGATGGTTGAATTCTAGAGTTATCCACACATCACAAAAAAGTACCAAGAAAAGCCCATTTTTTTATAAAAATTCGTTGACAAGCATAAGAAGCTACCTTAAGATGTACTCAGTACTTTTGAATAAAAAAAGTACTCAAAAACAAAAAAGCTCCTCAGCAACGGCTTCTCGCAAGCCGTTGTTCTTTATTCTGAGAGGTGTTATGATGCCCAATACTACTTCCTCGGGTGAGGCCTACGGAGGACCTTATGATTTCCACCACACGCAGCTTTACGCTGGATGGCGCAAACGCCAAGCCAATTATCATTGAATGCGACATGACGAATGGACTACCGTCCGTTTCAATTGTCGGGATGCCTAGCTCGTCAGCAGAAAGCTGTCGTCAGCGAGTTCGCTCTGCCATTACGAACTCCGGCTTTAACTTCCCGCGTAAGCACATCACAATTAACTTAGCACCAACTGGCGAAGCCCTTGCTAGCTCGCTCTACGACCTCCCCATTGCTCTCGCAATACTAATCCATAGCAAGCAGCTGAGTAGAACCTTACTCGAAAACTACTACGCGGTCGGCGAGCTAGGCTTAGACGGTAGCTTGCGTCCAGTTCGTGGCGTGATTGGTATGCTCCAGTACGCGAAGCTACGCAAGAACTCACTCATTATTCCCTTAGCAAACCAAAAACAAACAAATTTACTGCCTGGCTTGATGGTCACCGCTGCTAATTCTCTCCGAGAACTCATCAACATATTAGTCGGCAGCGCCCCTGGTCCAACACTGGGCCACCAAGTCGACATCCCCCAGGCGACACCAGATATCGACTTCTCAGAAGTCATAGACCAGCCCACTGCTAAACGAGCCCTGGAGATAGCCGCCGCTGGACAACATAATGTGCTTCTGACCGGCCCACCCGGTACCGGCAAATCAATGCTTGCAAAGGCACTCCCGGGAATTCTGCCACCAATGCATCTTCAGGAACTTCTT
>CAZTXC010000077.1:0-3918 GCA_964617855.1 uncultured Candidatus Saccharibacteria bacterium
CCAGCGATGCGTTCTCTCGAAGGCTTCTTTTTCGCGATGTTTCTCGGCCTCGCCTAGCCCGGTTAAATCATCAAACGCCATGATGATATCCGAGCCGAGAGCTACTTGGATTTGCATCGATATTTCGGGGCTAATGAATATCTGGTCACCTGTTGCAGGATCCTTAAAGTAAACCCCGTCCTCTGATATCTTGCGAATATGGGACAGGGAGAATACTTGAAAACCACCAGAATCAGTTAGGATCGGGCCCTCATCCCAGCCCGTAAACGCATGCAATCCGCCCAACTTTTTTACGACATCTTCTCCTGGTTTTAAATGTAAATGGTAGGTGTTACCAAGTATGATCTGGGCCCCTGTTGAGGCTACCAGTTGCGGGGTCAGGCTCTTAACAGCCCCTCGAGTCCCGACCGGCATGAAAAGCGGCGTCTGAACGGTGAAGTCTCGAACCCGAAACGAGCCAGACCGACCATGTAAACCTATGGATTGTTGTATGTGGAACATTATCCACTATTCTACCCCTGAACTGTGGATACGTGAAATTGACTAATTAGTCCTTTTATGTTACCTTAAGCGCTGTAATCACTCTAATGGAGGTTACATGGTTTTAACCAACAAGACGACAGTCTTGGACGACTTTACGTTGTTTTACGAGGAGTTACCCTCCTTGCAAAAGTCCGTGAAGCGCCTTGGCCGTCGCACTACGGCTACCCAGTAGCCTTCCTAGGTGGATTAGGACAACATTCCCGCCCCAAGTATGAGGCGGGTTTTGTTTTATCCACGTTTTTTGGTTATGTTTTCCACTTGGTTTTTTATTAGCGTGATGTCAATATATTGACATGGTTTGTCCATTTTGTAGCTCAACAGATACCAACGTGGTCAATTCACGTGCAAAGAAAAGAACGGCTCGTGTGTGGCGGCGTAGAGCTTGCCTCAACTGCTCAGCGATTTTTACAACCAACGAACTACCTAACTACGAGCAACTTACTGTAATCAAGCGAAACGCACGCAAAGAGAAGTTCAGCTATCCTAAGTTATTTATCAGCGTTTGGCGTGCCTGTGAGCCTCTCAAGAGCCCACAAGACACATCTGAAGCCATTTGTGAGTCCATTATGGAGCGAGTTCTCAAGCAATCAACTAATGGTGAAGTTTCAACTGAGCAGATAAGTGAAATCGCCGGCGGCGTCCTACAGAGGTACAACAGCGGTGCGTTTGTCCGCTACATATCGTTTCAGACGTCGGTTAATAGCGATGCGGATCTGCGCAAAGCCATGCGATTCCACAAAAAGAAATGACAGCTATTTTTTAACGGCCTTCTCTGTTGAATCAAATCTATCTAGATAGCGACCAAACAACAGTCGAGTCTGGGCGTTCATAGCAGACATCGAGGTGTAAACAATACTTGTTACCAGCATCCACGGCCACTGTATAACCATAAATATGCGTCGGTATGGCCTATACCTCTCTGGTCTTGGGGGCAACATTTTGAGGCTCAGGAGGAGGGTGACAAAGATACCCAGCATCGAGACCTGCTGGATACGGCTAGCCACGATTGGCAGTTGGTGGGCAATAAAGCTACGGTCTGCCTGGGGGTTGATATACAGAGGCAACCAGGCAGCAAATGCCAGTATTAACGGCGAAGTGGCCCAACTCACATGCCCTTCAACCAGGCGAGATAGCTTAAAGAGTAGATCAAGTCGCGGCACCTTGTTTTCTTTAAAATAACCCTTCTCCAGCACGTACGCTACATCAGAGGCACCCCAGGCCCAGCGCCGAAGCTGCGTAAACTGTTCGCGAAGTGTTCGCCGGTACGTCCTGGCCAGGACCGCATCTTGAAAAATAGGCAAGAACAGCGGCACAACGTCGTGTTGGCCGTCATACCGAAAATACGTGCGCCAGAACTGATGACCATCCTCTACTATCGTCCTGACGCTCCAGAAATCAGTGTCGATGAGAGTTTGCAGCGTCTGCGCGTGAGAGGAAAAGTTACGCAGCAGGTGTGGGCGCAATGAAGTAATAACCATCCAAAACGAGTTACCCGTCGCAATAACACGCATTGGAGCCGGAGCATCCCATATATTATTAGTAAAAATTGGGATCGGCTGGAACGAAGTGTGCAGAGGGTCATCGCACACAACATAGGCATAACTCAAAGCAGCTAGGTAGCTTGGGTGTGGCCGGTTATCGGAATCAAGCGTCGTCACGATCACATGACTAGGGTCAATATCGGTCGATTCAATGTATTTGGCCAAGAACCGACCAGCATGGGTTGCGTTCCCCCCTTTACCAATCACTTCATTCGCAAGCCCATGTGGATGTTTGGTAGCAAAGGCTGCTTTAAACTGTGGCCCGTACTTCTTAACAAGGGCTTTGGCATTAGTTTCGACAGCCTTACCGCCCCGCTCTTCGTAGGTCAGAATGAAAATAACTTGCTTCATAGGGAAATTCGACCCCAGCACTACTTGGATCGTCGGCTCAAGAACATCAATGGTCTCGTTGTGCGTAGGAATGATGATCGCGTGATACAAATTCTTGGGGTTAACACTCTCTAGCTGCCCTTCTATCATCGACAAGTTTTTAACATGCCACTGCATGTCCTTTTGATCGGCGTAGCGCTCAATGGCCGCGCGGGCGGTGTCTGGATTTGCAACATCCTTAAGTAGGCGCAGCCAATCGTAGCGTTTGTATCGTTCCATTTTTCGATACCCCTGCACCACCCGGACGGCCATTGCTATAGCTTTGAAGAGCCAAATCATCATGTAGCCAATCACGAAATACGCGGCAGCCACAGGGTAAAAAATGCTCAGGATAATGGGCACTGCGATCAGGCTGTAGCTCAATAGCGCCGGCAACATCTCAAAAAAACGATACCGACGCCCTTTTTCGGCCTGGAGAGGAATCTCGATATTTTTCATTAGTAGTACAAGTTAATAACTGCGCCACCGATGCGAAGAGCGAGGATAGCAAGAACAATGTAGCTGCCGAGGATGGCGTAGGCATACCCGCGACGAATTGCGTAAAAACGGAGGCTTAAAACAATATGAATGACAGACCCGACGGCGTAAAACGCTCCAAACAGATACAGATTGAGCCAGTTTGCCCTCTGAACATCACTCGTTGCTAGATAACGGATTGGCACCAATACATCACTACTGTGCACTCGCAAAACGATGCTAAGAATACCGACTAGGCTTAAAAGCACGGCAATAACAAAAAGTGAGAAGATGGTTTTGTCTTGGAAGTATTGGCGTGTATTCATAGGCGTAATTGGTGCGGGTGGAGGGAATCGAACCCTCGTCTCAGCCTTGGGAAGGCTACATAATAACCATTATACGACACCCGCTTATGTTATCCGAGAAAACCGTGGAGCCACCTTGGGGACTCGAACCCCAGACCTCCACTTTACGAAAGTGGCGCTCTAGCCAGCTGAGCTAAGGTGGCGACCAGGTTATTTTAGCAGAAGGCTACAGATTGCAAACAGGGGCAAAGCTTGATAATATTTGCTGGTCTCGAGTATCGAGTACCGTGGGCCCGTGGTGTAGCTGACCTAACACGCCTCCCTGTCACGGAGGAGATCGCCGGTTTGAATCCGGTCGGGCCCGCCAAGTAGACTAAATACCATTTTATGGTATTTTTTGTTTTATGGGATATTCGATTGAGCTTGGCAAATCTGATAGCACTCGTCAGATTGGTGACCACACTGAATTCACTGGGTTCGAAGTAGTAAAGGTGTCGCCCTTTACTGGTGGTTCAACCCAAGAAATCGACCCTATTGCTCAAGCAATTTATCGTGAGTTGGCAATTGCACCGTATGAATACGGAGACGACCCGCTGGACTATGATGAATCAGACCTATCATCTCTGCCGGCAGTTGATGACAGCGGGCTTGTACCAGCGAGCATAGCCGTTACCTACAATTAC
>CAZTXC010000078.1:0-3849 GCA_964617855.1 uncultured Candidatus Saccharibacteria bacterium
TATGGATCAAAGATCTTTTTAACCTTTTCGAATACTTCGTACACAGCCTCACCATACAGAGCCTTAAGGTATGGCGCTCGAAGTCGACCATCGTTGTGTTCGCCCGAGGTGCTACCGCCAAGCTTAATGACAAGCTTGTAGTACTCGTCGATCATTTTGAAGACTTTTTGGCGTTCTGGTACACGACTCAGGTCGATGAATGGCTGCATATGGATGTTGGCATCACCGGCGTGCCCCCAAATGGCTACATTCTCACGAAACTTTTCAAACAGCACGTGCACTTCTTGCAGGTAAGTTGCAAAAGCCTCAGTTGGGACAATACCATCCTCAACAATTGGTAGCGCCTTAGCACCGCCTTTACTCTGCCATATGACCGCAGCAGCGCTGTGGCGGATCTTCCACAGCTCTTCTCGCTTGGTTCGATCAGTTTCACTAACAAAACTCTTAGTATGTTCTTTGAGTATCTTTTGAGCGCGACGAACACCCTTCTTGCTTCCACCGTCAAATTCGGCTAACAGCACTATTGCAGGAAATGGTTTTGGCACTAGCGTAGAAAGTTGCTTTGGGTTGTGTTCGTCCAAAAATTCCAACAAGTTACGGTCGATGAATTCTATCGCGACCGGGTGCACTTTGCGCAACTTTTCTGTGGCTTGATTTGCTGCTTCAATGCTCTCGAACAACCCCACAAGTAGCGTTGCTTGGGCGTCGTAGGGTTCAGTTTTTAGGTCGGCTTCGGTAACAATACCTAAAGTTCCTTGTGAGCCTACGAGCAGCGGCGTGAGGTCGAATGATCCATCTTTGTGTTTTACATCCTGCAGGTCGTACCCAGCAGTGTTTTTAGTAACATTCAGCGAAACACTATGAATAACATCCCAGTTGTCCATAATCAAAGCATCGAGCTGCCGGTAGATTTCACCCTCCATGCTGGTTAGGCCCATTTTTCGCCCCAGCTCGCGCTTGCTTAGGCGACCCGTCTTAATAACTTCACCATTGGCCAGCACTACTTCTAGCGAGGAGACATATTTCTTGGTGGAACCATACTTGAATGATCGCTCGCCGGAGGCGTTGTTGGCTATAGCCCCACCGAGAGTACTAAAGTCGACTGAACTCGGGTAGCTCGGAATGTAACGATTGTGTGTGTACAGGGTTTGCTGTAGTCGTCCAAAGTTAAGCCCCGGCTGCACTGAGGCAGTATCTTTAGTTAAGGCTTGCAGCTTGTTCATGTGAGCGGTAAAGGCCAGCACAATACCAGAACCCAGGGCCGCCCCGGCTTGATCGGTACCTGCTCCACGTGCCGTGATTGGCAGTACTCGGCCACGCTCTGCTAGCTGCCAGGTAAACCGAGCCACTTTGCGAACATCTGCAGTCGAACGAGGATAGACAATAATCTGCGGGGTGAGGGTAAACACGCTACCATCAGTAGCAAAGTACTTGCGTGCATCATCAGAAGTCATCACTTCACCAGTGATATGCTCCTGCAAATACTGGGCGACTTTACTCACAATAACATCTCAGTTTAGCCATAATACTTACGTTAATAATAGCAGGTTCTTGGTGAGCCCGCTACAAGCTAGCAGCGATTTTGATGATCTGCTCTGCCGAAAGCTGAGCCTTGCCGTCAATGGTGTACCACACGCCCGCGTTCACCCATGTGGCATTGCTATCGCCGTACATGTAAATAGTGAGCCCATGGTCACGGTAGGTCTGGTAATCAGCCTGATTGGTCACAAAGTTCGTTAGGAGGCTTTCGCTATCCCAGGCGCTTTGTTTTTGGTTAATGCTGTAAGCACGGTCGTCAGTGTTAGATGTGTACCCAATTGTAATTTGACCCGGAGAATAGGCAATTGGCCCGGCCAACCGGTAGCCACCTGGAGTGTAGTTAGGTAAATCAGCCGAAAAGCCAGCTCGGACAGCCGCCACCTTCATTGCCAAGTTCGGCGCATTTAGATAGATGACGTACAAAAGGACAGCCATACCGGCGATCACACTTGCAGCCAACTTGAAATGTTTGTGAGCTTTATTCTTTTGTTTAGGAGGTTTTTGCTTGTGGGTGTCTGCCTTAGCAAGTGCCTCGCTAAGTAGTTTTTCTTTGGGGCTTAGATCTTTTTTTGCTTGAGGGCTTAATTGAGCCTTAGCGGGCTTCGCTTCTTGCGGAGCCTTAGTCTTTGTTGGTGAGGTAACGGCGGCCGCACGAACGGGCGCAAATCTGGTGATTTTGTCGCTTTTAGGCACTGCCTTTGCACGAGCGAGTATTGGAGATGCTGTGGCGACTTTTCTAGCTTCAGGCTTTGGTGGAGCCTGTTTTTTGACAGGTGCCTTGACTGCCTTACGCAGTAAAACTTTCCCTTTTTGTTGCCGTTGATGAATGCTATTTGCAGTTCGATTACTACTTGGCACTCTGCTCGGAATCGGTAACGCCCGCTTAGCTTTTGCCACAGCAGCTTTAGTGGCAGTTAATGGCTTAACACTCGAAGGCCGCATAAAACCATCTATGTATTTCTTTACCGGCTTACCGCCAACCACTTCACCTGTTTTGGTGTTGTATCTCGTGCCGTTAAGGACAATGCTGCTTTGTTTCATAACCTTGGTGGATAACCCTCACGAACTTACGTTTATGCAAGTGCTTATAGCTATCAATTGTAAGCCAATACCTTTGGGGAAACAAGCGGGCTAATGCGTCTGTCGTTGAAAGTCGCGCAAAAATGTCGTGCCAAAATTCACCCCCCGGATGGCACAAAGAGATGGCTCTACCGCCGTCACACAGTTGGCGTGAAGTCTGCGACTAAGATAGGTGCTCAGCCCTTTGAGTTGCGCCGAACCACCAGTAAGCAGAATCCCGTTCTCGGCGATGTCGCCTACTAATGTTGGACTGGCAGCTTCAAAAATCTGCTTTGTTGCGTTCACGATACGGTCCAACGCTGGCTCCAGGGCGGCAATGCACGATTCTGCCGATACAGTCACCTTCTTTTGACGACCCTTATCGTCAGTACCCTGAATACGTAGTCGATCCTTTGGTTTTAGCAAGGATAGCTGGTTTGTCTTGATAATCTCCAAATCTTGCTCGTCAACCTCAAGCACTTGGTAGCGGGAAACGGCAACCTGTAACGATCGAGTAAAGTCCTGGCCGCCGATGCGCAGACTTTTGTGGTGAACCGCTTGGCCAAGACTAAACAAACTTATATCCGTAGACCCTGCGCCACAATGAATCACCAAACAGCCTTTTGGTTGTTCGATAGATAGCCCCGCACCCAAAGCTGCTGCGTAGTCGGCCCTAAGTGGGTACACCTTGCGAACAAGACTTGACGGCACCGATTCTAGCAATGCCCGTTTTTGACTTTCTGTGGCTACCCCATTTACTACCACTACAACGTCAGGTTTCACCAGCTGATACTTTGGCGCCTGTTGTTGCAGCCAGTGCTTGATTATTGCTGCTTGCGGATCAAACTTAGCAATAACACCCTGTTCAAACGGCCACACGCGCCGCTGACTTTTTCTCATTTTTCGCGCCAACGCCTGTTCGCCAAAGAATAGTGGTTGCGGGTTTGTCGCGCTTTGCAGCACCACATTAGGCTCATCCACCACAAGGCCCTTTCGTGGCATCAACACCCGCAGCCTACTTGTACCAGGATCAACACTATATATGGTGCGAGCTATTTGCATCACGTGCAGCTTACCACACCACTGTTTTTATGCTATAAATTAAACAAATATGAATAAGCAAGATCTTCAAAAACTTAAAAAACTGAGACAAAGACGTGCTACACAGCGCCGATTCCTGATGTACGGCGTTCTTGGTGTGCTAGTAGCCACTCTTACCGTAGCTATAGTTATGCTCGCCGAAGGTTATTA
>CAZTXC010000079.1:0-3824 GCA_964617855.1 uncultured Candidatus Saccharibacteria bacterium
CTCTATGTCCAGGGCAGATGTATCCGCTAGCTCAAGGTCTACCTCAGGGTTTAAGCTCTTGCCATGATCCTTAAGCCCAAGACTTCGGTAGTAATCGTTCAGAATCTTCGTAAATTCCTCCAACTGGTCAATTTGCAGCCCAAAACCTGCCGCATACATATGCCCCCCGCCAGTAAGCAACAAAGGGCGCACCTTCTCGAGCGCCTTACTTAGGTCAAAGTCGCCAAAACTCCGTCCCGACCCTTTTACTTTATCGCCCAGAATCTGCATAACGATGGTCGGGCGTTTAACTTTTCGCATAACCTTTGCCGCCACTATACCAACAACGCCATGCGACCAGTGCTCATCGGCCAACACCAACACCTCGTCGTTGCTCTCTTCGGCTCTCCGAAGGGCCTCGTCAGTTATTTGGTTTTGGATATTCCTGCGCTCACTGTTTTGCAGATCTAGCTCTGTAGCAAGTTTGGATGCTAGCTGGCTTGACTCGGCCTGTAGCAACTGGAGGCTTGCTGTCGCATTACTCAACCTTCCTGAGGCATTCAATCGTGGACCAAAACGAAAACCAAAATCTTCAGCTGTTAGCCTAGCAAGCTCACAGCCCGCAACATTGGCTAACGCCTGGAAACCTGGACGTCGACTTTTTTGAGCCACCTTTAGTCCGTACTTAACGAGGGTCCTATTCTCGCCGATCAATGGCACCATGTCGCAAACCGTACCCAAGGCAACCAGATCGAGTAGCCATTTTTCGTGACCTTGCGGCAAGCCACGTATCTTAGTTTGGACCGCCTGCACGAGCTTGAACGCGACTCCAACTCCTGCCAAATGGGGGTGCGGGTATTTGCTATCAGTCCGCTTGGGGTTAATGACTGCTATCGCATCAGGAAGTTCCTCTCCAACAGTGTGGTGATCGGTTATGATCACATCAACGCCGTTGGCATTTGCCACAGCAACTTCCGCAATAGACAAGCTGCCACAATCGACGGTTATAATTAAGTCTGCACCGTCATTACAAATCTGCTTAACCGCTTCGACATTCAAGCCATAGCCCTCAGTGAAGCGACTTGGAATATAGCAGTAGGCAGCAATGCCCCAGGCGGACAAGACCTCCAACATCAATGTTGAAGCGGTTAATCCATCTATGTCATAGTCGCCATACACGCAAACTTTTTGGCTCTTTTGGCTTGCCTCTACCAGTCGATCCACAGCCCGAGGCATGTCTGGCAGGAGCCACGGATCATCAAGGCCAAACTCGTAACTTGGCTGCAGAAACTGGTCAACGGGCAGAGCGCCGCGTCTAGATTCAACCAGGTTATTGAAGATTTCTTGTGCTGTCATATTAACCACAAGCGCCCCACCATGGCAGTATTTTATCCGCGTCGTTGATTGGCTTGCTGGCTTTTCAAAACAATACTCTGAAGTTCTTTAAAAATTGGGAAAGCTTTATTGGTCGAATAGGTGCGCGTATTCCCCTGTTTCTCTGCTATGAGAAAGCCGGCTTTTTCAAGGCGTTTTAGTTCTCGTTGAATATTGCCAGCATCTTCTTTTATAAGCTTTGCCAACCCCCGTACGTGCGTCTTGAAATCGGGATATTTTGCATAGACAACGATGATCTTGCGTCTAACTCGAGATGTAATAAAAACGTCTAACATACCCTCCTACCCATTGTTGTTCACACAACAGTATACCTGCTCCTGTCGCTTTTCTGCAATCCTTATTATTGCCAGTTTTTGATAATTGAATCGATTTTGGTGATGACTTCTTCTGTAGACGGCACGTCATTCTTATCATAGTAGTGATCAGTATCAAGGTACTGCTCCACGACGCTCAAGCAGTGAATTTCATCTGTAATAATGTGCAGCCTATCGACAGCATCGATCGAAGCGACCGGTACTGCCGCTACGATCTTTTGAGTATGGATAGGCCGTAGATAATTAGCTGCCGCTTCCGCCGAAAGACCCGTCTTTAGCCCGGAACTGACCACGATAACCGTACGTCCATACAAAAGTTTATCGTCGATGATGCCGTGCTCACCAAGCACCCGATGCATGTGCTGAAAGCGCTCCAGCTTGTTAGCTTCGATTGAGCTATGGTACTCCATATTGAGCTCCTCGAGCTGGCCAGCACTAAACATATTGTTGTACATGAACTCGCCTCGAGGGTCTAATGTGCCTACCACTGTTGGGTCGCTCGCAGATACACTAACATCCTCAATCAGTAGCAGCATCAGGACAGCATGCAGCTGCACAGCTATCTGTTCAGCGACCAAAACACTGCCTGGGCTAAGCGCCAACACCGCAACGTTTTCGTAGCGGTATTTGTTGAGTTGTTTTGCTAACTCAAGTCCAGCAGTTGCGCGATCAGGAAAGTACCGACTCATATCTAAAGTGTATCAAACTACTGCCTAGCCCTATACTACTTGTATGACTTATTACTACCAGGTGGCAGTGCGCGGATCAGTTGGAGACAAAGACGTCTTCACATACCAGTCAGACATGTTGCTACGCAGAGGCCAACTCGTTCAGGTATCTCTTAAGGGCAAGCTTCGTATTGGAGCAATTTGGGGCGAGCAAAAACGGCCACCCTACAAAACACTTCCCATCGCGAACATCTTTGAAACCGTACTTACAAATCAGTCGCTCAATCTTATTACTTGGCTCGCCGATTTTTATGCCGCGAATCTAAGCACTTGTTTGCAACTATGCCTACCTGACAAAATCGATAGCAACCCCAAGCCACGACTCAAAGAGCGTACTGCCACAATTCGGCCCGATACTAGCCAACTACTCCCCACCAAGGAACAAGCGACCGCCCTCGAATCACTTTTTAAACTCAGGCAAGGTAGCGCGTTGGTTCATGGCGAAACTGGCTCAGGCAAAACGCGGGTATACGCCGAATTAGCAAAACGTTACGCTGCTGAGGGAAAGTCTGTCTTAATTCTCGTGCCGGAAATAGGAATGACGCATCAATTAGAGTCAGAGGTTGAACCCTTCATAGATGCGCACATAACCATCTATCACTCAGCTCAAACCCCAGCTCAACGACGCAAAGCGTGGCAAACAGCAGTTTCTGGCCAACAAATGGTAATCATCGGCACCCGCTCGGCGCTATTCTTGCCCATCCAAAAGCTTGGCCTAGTCATTGTTGACGAGTGCCATGACTCTGCTTATAAACACGATGCGTCCCCGAGGTATAACGCTAACCGAGTTGCCTCTCAACTCGCACTTCTCCACAGAGGACTGGTAGTATTCGGTACTGCCACGCCCAACATCACTGATTATCACCTTGCGATTTCAAAAAAAGCCCTCGTCTTACACATGACCAGACAAGCCAGTGGCGTAACAAGAAATGTCTCACCCACACTGGTTGATAAGCGCGATCGGTCAACATTCACCACGAGTCAATTACTCAGCACAAAAGCTATCAAAGCCATTCGCCAATCCTTGGAGCGTGAAGAGCAGGTGCTGCTTTTCTTGAATCGACGTGGTACGGCCAAAATATGCCTGTGCCAAAACTGTGGCTGGAATGCTGGTTGCGATGACTGCGACATGCCACTCACCTACCATCGCCACAATCAACAGCTACTTTGTCATAGCTGCGGCCGCAATTATCCACTCGTAACCACCTGCCCGGTGTGTGGCTCGGTTGAATTGAGCTATCAATCACCTGGCGTCCAGGCCCTTGAGACAGAGGTAGCGCGACTCTTCCCCGGTTATCGTTCGGCGCGCATTGACAGCGACACCAAACAATCAGAGGGGCTCAGCGCCTTCTACGATGAGCTCTATTCCGGAGATATTCCCATATTAATCGGCACGCAGTCTATTGCT
>CAZTXC010000080.1:0-3789 GCA_964617855.1 uncultured Candidatus Saccharibacteria bacterium
CTCCAGAACCGTGATCTGGTTGGCAGGCACGCGGCTGTCCGAACAGCCGATCCAGAGATATTCCGGCCGCTGCAGGCTGGCCAGCTTGCGGAAATAGTCCGGATCGTCCCGGCGCTTGTCGTCCGCCCAGCGGCGGTTGTGCTCGATGCGGCCTTCGACCGAAAACTGGCAAGTGGCGACACGGAGCGATTTCATCGGCAGAGTCCTCTCACGAACGAGTCTTGTGGCAGCAAGCGAGCAAGGCATCGTGGTATTTAATGCACCATCCGAAAACGGCCGTTCGGTAGCGGAGTGGACAATGGGAAGTATCTTTTCGTTATTGCGACGCCTGCATGAGCACAACGCAGTTATGCACGATGGAATCTGGGCTAAATCGGCTGGCCGTAGCTACGAAGTTCGTGGTAAGACGCTTGGCGTAATTGGCTTTGGAAATATTGGCCGTCAAGTTGTTGATTTGGCAGAGAAGAACGGCATGGATGTGTGCTACTACGACAAGTACGTTCGCTTGATGCAGGATCAGGGTGAGATGGAGGAAGACCCACGTTCTGTGCATCTCGACAGTCTGTTGGCGCGAGCGGATATCGTCACGCTCCATACACCTGGCCTTAATCGCCCCGTGCTAGGTCGACGAGAGCTGGCACGAATGAAGGAAGGATCGTATGTCATAAACGGCGCACGTGCTTCGGTGCTCGACTACGACGCGCTTATTGATTCAGTTGCAGCTGGACATATTGCCGGGGCTGCACTTGACGTGTATCCAGGTGGCGATGCAGCAAAAGGCCAGCCCTTTGTGAATGACGTGGAGGGCGATCAACGGTTTTTGCTGACACCGCACATTGGCGGCTCAACAAAGGAAGCTCAAACATCCGCTGCTCGGAATGTGGCTCAAAGGATGGCCAACTTTATCACCCGTGGTGCGGTCGAGGACGCCGTCAACATGGACGCCTTCGATCCTGGCCCAATGGGTGGAGAGCCGCGTTTAGTCTACGCGCATCGTAATGTGCCATCTGCAGAAGCTGAGCTAACGCAAGCTTTAGCAGACTACCGGTTCAACATTGGACGCGGTGATTTGCGCACACGAGATGGGCTCGGCTTGGTCGTCAAAGATATTGAAGGGGTGCATGACGTCGATCAGCTGCTATCGGCAGTTCGTGGCCTGGAGCACTGTTTGTCGGCACGCGTTATTGATCGTAAATAAGCGTATACTTAACACATGGCAAAGCTGGAATCGATCGTGCTTGGAGGTGGCTGCTTTTGGTGTTTAGAGGCAGCGTATCAGCTAATAGACGGCGTTAAAAAGGTAACTAGTGGCTATGCAGGTGGCCACACCAAAAATCCAACATACTTCGAAGTTGCGGGAAAGCAAACTGGCCATGCCGAAGTGGTCGAAGTGGTTTTTGATACCGATGTTATTACGCTAGAAGATGTTTTGGATATCTTCTGGGTGATCCACGATCCGACAACACTCAACCGTCAGGGATACGACGAAGGGCCAGAGTATCGATCAATCATTCTGTATAGTGATGAAGAACAGAAAAAGATCATCCACGCATCTATCAAGCAGGCGCAGGAGCTTTGGGACGAGCCAATCATAACTGAGGTTGCAGAGCTCTCGACATTTTACGAGGCTGAACCGGAGCACCAAAACTATTTCAAAAACAATCCAGAACGAGCCTACTGCCAAATAATTATCAATCCAAAGCTCAAAAAGCTGCGCGAAAAATATGCCAGCCGTATAAAGACAAGCTAGTTACGCTTTTCGTCCTTTTGGACTCATCAGAGCAAACACACATTTGCTTAAGCGGGTGGCGGTGAGTGGAGCGTAGTTATGGTGTCGAGGAAATCCTCAACAAACTACGTTCGCACTCACCGACCTGAGTTGAACTCAGGATTTGCCTCTCACTGCTGCGTCAGACCGCGGCCTTCTCGATGACGGCGTAGCCGAGCTGGGGCTTGAAGAAGCCGTCCTGCTCGTCGACGCCGAGGATGCCGGCGGCGAAGTGCATCGGGATGATCTGCCCGAAGTAGTCCCACTCGAACGGCACCACGGAGACGTGCGACGGGAAGCCGTCGGTGGTGGTGCCGCCGAAGGGGTCCCTCGCCGTGCGCTCCCAGTCGAAGTGCTGCTTGAGCACCTGACCTCTGTGGGTCTGGACGTGGGCGAAGAACGCCGTGATCCAGCCGTTGACGTAGGGGCCGCCGGAGCCGCCGCCGAGCTTGTAGATCGACCGCCAGAAGTCGGTGTCGATGGAGCCGGTGGTGACGGGCTTGATGACCTCTGTCAGGACCTTCACCAGGTCGGTGAAGTAGGAGTCGAGCGCCGGGAACAGCGTCTGCAGGCGCACGGTGGCGGTCAGCAGCAGCTGCCAGTCGTCGGCTTCACCCTCGAGCTTGATCTGCGGGATGCCGCAGAGCGTCTGCACGCCATAGCCGTAGTAGGGGCTGACGGTGTCCATGAAGGCCACCAGCAGGGCGATCTCGTCCTCCAGCGTGTTGGTGCCGAAGGGCGGCAGGAAGTCGTGGACGCCCTGGGCGCCGATGGCCTCGACGAGCGGAGCGCGGAACAGCTCGAGTGCCAGGCCCCAGTCGCTGGGATGGTTGTGGCGGAGGCTGTCGTCCTGGACGACGATCTTCTGCTTCTCGCCCGGCGTCTGCGTGAACAGGTGGGCGTAGTCGCTGGCGTTGGCCTTGACGAAGGTCGCGACCTCGCTGACGATCAGGTACCACAGGTAGGTGGGGCTGAGGGTCAGGTTGGCGTGAGTCGCGAAGCAGCCGTGCACCGTCTGCATCCCGAGGCTGGTGCCCTTGGTGAACTGGTTGTACTCCAGCACCGGCAGGTCGACGCCGGTCCGGCTGAGGTACTGGATTGACGTGAAGTCGCCCAGGACCTCGCGCAGGAAGTCGGTGTTGTCGCCGTTGCGCACCAGGATCTCGTCGGGGTGGCTGTGGCCTCGTCCGGCGTGGACCGGGACGGGCGTGTCGATGACGATGGTCATCTTGGGTCTCCTTGGTTGTGAGAGGTTCGCTGTGGGGTTGCCACAGAGGTCAGTCATGAGTTGGAATGACATCAAATTTTAACATAAAAGTAACAAAAAAGCAATAATTCCATATGAGGTATAATCGTGCTTATGACTGGACGAACTCACGACTTGGCGGCAATTACAGCACTCGGAGCAGTTGTCATTATCAACCCGGTGAGTACGATGCGCTTGTCGACGGTAATCGCTACCGTTATTGCTAATCAAATCGGGGGGATATTACCAGATATTGACCAGCCAACCGCGCCATTCTGGAAAAACCTACCAATCACTCGCGTGTTCGGTCGCTTTGCTGGCCGAGTGTTGGGCGGACATCGTTTTTTAACTCACTCCATTCTCGGACTATTCATTTTTGGGAGCTTGGCCCGCATGCTGCTGGCTTTCATCCATCCACTCATGCCCAACATTGATGTAGGTATTGTGTGGTGGGGTTTCATGATTGGCGTCGTTTCACACCTGATCATGGACAGCCTTACCGAGGAAGGCGTGCCATGGCTGTTGCCGATACCTATTAAGTTTGGCTTTCCGCCCATTCGTCGTTGGCGTATTAAGACGGGCCACTGGTTTGAAGCTGGCGTCATTTTTCCGGGATTAATCGCAGTCGACATTTGGCTCTGCGCAGCTAATTACCAGTACTTGCTCACGTTATTTCATTACAAGATTGTTAGCTAAAAATTTGTTAAGGCCGGGCCAGTGTAGGTGCGCAATTGCGCGACACTACACTGACCCGACCCTGGGTTGACGGGAGGAT
>CAZTXC010000081.1:0-3789 GCA_964617855.1 uncultured Candidatus Saccharibacteria bacterium
CACTCAGCCGTGCATAAAAATTAAAGCTTGGCAGGTTTGCTATTTCACCTGGTTCAATATATGGCCTAAACAGCGGCAGCACTAATTGCTCATCTATCGGGCTGCCAGTTCTAAAAGTAATGACCGTACCAACATTAGCTAGGATTATATTTACCAGCCGCTGTTCGTCTTGCTGCGTAGTCGACTGCTCAGCCATGGTCAGAAACAGTTTGTACTTCCGAGCCTCAGATAACATCTGCACGAACGGCATGGTGGCAAAGTTCTGAAACTCATCGACATAGAGATAAAATGACGTACGTTCACGCTGGTCTATTCTGGCTCTTCTGAGTGCGGCAGTTTGCAGTTTGGCGAGTACCGCGGTGCCAAACAAGGCTGAGGTGTCTTCGCCTAAGTTACCTTTGGAGAAGTTGCAAATGAGAATCTTGCTAGAACTGAGCAGGTCATCAAAATCCAGGGTAGAAGTCGGTCGCCCCATCACTCGCTTGGTAGCGGGAGAAAACTCAAAACGACCAATCTTACTGGTTACACCGTGGCTCATTTTTACCCGTTGCATGGCTCCGGCTTTACCAAGCTCGTTTTGCCAGAAGTTTTTGAGCGTTCCGGTCGGTAAGTCATTGGTTATTTTCTTACGGTAGGTATCGTTGGTCAGTAGCTCAAAAATGGTGAAGATGGTCGGGTCTTCAGTAGTGAGGGCTGTCTGGATAGCATTACGCAGGACATATTCAATTCTGTGGCCACCACTATCGTCATCGGAGAAGATTTTTCTCAGCACGGATATAACCGATTCAGTAACGCGGTCTTTTTCTCGCTCCAGTGCGCTGCCTCTCAGTCCTCTTGGTATTTCAAGCAAGTTCATCGCCAGCGGATGGTCGATATCGTCAGGGTTGAAGTAGATAACATCTTTAATTCTGTCTTCTGGTATATAGCGAAGTAAGTTCTGCGCCATGTCGCCATGCGGGTCGATCACGGCTACGCCTTTACCGCTTCTAATGTCCTGGACGATGCCATATTGCAACATAGTTGTTTTACCGTTTCCCGTACCGCCAATCATGAAGATATGGCGTTCACGTTCGGCTTCAGTCAGGCCAAAGGGCGTGACTTGTCCTTGGTGCTTGTTCTGCCCGAGGATAATACTGAGCTTATTGGATTTATCCTTGAGTGATGTTGGGGCTGGCAGGGTCTTACTGAGCGATTTTGAAACATTATCTGTTCTGGCAGCTCTGGTGTGCGGGAAGTGAAAGAGTGCGCCGAGCTCATCGGTGCTCAGTATGCTGGAGTTGGAATGAATCAGTGATGGCAGACGGTTTCTGAATATAAAGTGCCGGAATGGATAGCCGAATTTAAACAGGTAGTTACGGGATTGTTTTAGCATCTGCCAGTTTGGTGTAGCGTAGGTTGCGAGCGAGCCGGCAAAGGTTCGAGTGCGTTCTTTGAGGTGCTGCTTGCTACTCACTAACACGAGCAATCTGAGATCGGTGTAAAACAAGTCCTGGCTTAGTTTGACGTGCATTTCGTCAAGCAATTCTTGTTCGGCGGGCGGTACGTGTGAGGCCTGGGGCGAGATGTATCTGGACTTCGGCGAATCGTATAGATCATGAGTAAAAAAGGCGTACAGTAAACCCCATATCAGTACAATTGGAAACTTAACGATAACCCAGATAATCTTCAGGATATTTTTATCTGAAAAGGATTTTTCTAGGCTTGAGCCAGACCAGTAGCCCCGGCGTATTTTGTGGTCAATCTTAGCGGCTTCGGCAATAGCGGCTGGTGTGACTACCATCTGGAAGCTCATCAGTTCATCGTCATCGAGCTTTGTCATGGCATTCGTGAGGTAGGCGACCGGGTCATGCTCGCTGATGGTACTGCTGGTATCGATTGGATGGGCAAAGTGGTTGGCCTGTTTGAACACTTGAATTGAGCTGTGGACTGCCTCATGAAGATAATCGTCAACTTCCGTAACTTTTGCATCAGTAATGTAGGCTTGGATGTTATGGCGGATGATGTCGGTACTGCCTTTATCTGCACGGACTAGATAGCGAATACCCTTGTCTTTGGAGGAGACGATTTCGAGTGAGAAACTCGGTGCATATCTGAGCAGTATATCGGCTAGTGAGCGGTGCTTGAGCAGGCCATGGAAGACTGAGAAAAGTTGGGCGGTGGCAATCGGTACTTTATCTTGAAAGGCTGGAGGTGTTATCTCGAGCAGCACACTCTTTTGTTTCAGTTTTCGGCGGTAGTTAATAAGTCGGAGAACAGTGAAGATAAGGAAGAAGAGCAGGACAACACAGGCTACCGCAACCCCTAGTAGCGGCAGGGCTGTTTGAGTGAACTCCACTAGATCCATTGTTTGCCCACCAGATTCATTTGTCATGGCGGCTCCCTTGCACAACGATCTGACTAGCTTCATACTAACAGAGGTGGACTCAGCTGGCAATATCTGTTACAGTCTACAGTATAAACTAGGACAATATGCATGAACGAAGTTGCACTAAGAAAAGCTATTGGCGCAAACCTGCAAAAGGCTCGTAAAGCCCGGCATTACACCCAAAAAGATGTCGCCGAAAAGGTTGGTCTGACCACCAACTACTACGCTACATTAGAGCAGGGGGTGGCTATCGCCTCTGTTGAAACGCTATATGAGATATTTGCTGTCTTAGGCGTTAAGGCTTCGGATATCTTCCCTAACCGAGTTTAGCTGTCTTCTTCTTTCTTGCGGGTAAAGTCACGGATTGCCTCAGCTAGCTTCTCGTCAGTTCGGGCTATTTCGTTGCCCTCAATCTGCATGGCTTCAATAAACTCGATGGCGTATTCGCGATCGGCATTTTTAGGATCGTGAAACTTGAGGTAGTTTATAACCTTTTGTATGTCTGCTTCGTTGATCTTGTAATTATCGCTCATGGATCAAGTCTAGTATATCACCAAAACCGATTGTGTATTTTTGTAAACGATGCCATTTGGCAGGCTAGTTCAACAGAGTTGGTGCGGCGCATAATTTCTTTACTGAGTACTTGTGACAAGATATTGAGTGAACCCTCCCATAAGATTTGTTGATCTATTATGGCAAGCTTGCGGTGGCGCGGATTACAGGTATTAACACGGACTTTCACGCCTTTTCTGGCCAGTTTGTTGAATAACCTTGCGAAATACAGCGCTCTTTTCTCGGTCAGGAAGGGGCTTTCTATAACGACTGTTGATTGTGCCCGCCTTACATCTCGTACAAATGCGTTATAGAAAGACTGCTCATTGTATAGTGCCGTGTTTGTCAGGGTGGCTTTTGGTGCTCTACAGAGTAATCTAAACATTGTGATCCTCCTGAGCAGCCAGCTTATCTGCCAGTTCTTCCAGGTCACGATAAAAGGTTTCGGAATCAGCCCCCGTTAGGTTCACCAAAGAAAGAACGTTACCTTCTGGTAACGTTTTTTCTTTGGTTGATTCTCGACAGAGAATCCGAACCCTCGGGGTTCGTACAGGACTGAGCGTGCAGAAGTTTACTCCGAAAAGTGAAGTCCGTGCAAGCGAAGCGCATCCCGCCGGGGTCACCAAGCATAAAATCAGATAAATCACAGATAAGAAAGTGTTCTTAAATATATCTAAGAACACATTCTTTTTTGTACATTACCTACGTAGGATGGAGTTTTAAACCCACGGGGGTACTAAACTGTTTGCATTCCGTTCATAATGACGTAAAATATACGTAAGCAGTATTAATTATTGCAATTATGAACTGATCTCTGTATAGTGAGGTGAAGTGGAAGCAAAAACAATGGATTAAGCAATTTCTTACCATTT
>CAZTXC010000082.1:0-3750 GCA_964617855.1 uncultured Candidatus Saccharibacteria bacterium
GAGTCGAGGCGTCTACCTCACCCATAAAGCCGCTGGCAACTAGGCTAGCAAGTAATTCTTCCATTACATGTAAGCTTACTTGGTTGCGGGCAGTAAGCGCAAGCAGTTATACTAGAGCAAATAGACGGAAGGGCGCATGACAACCCAATCAAGCAAGAAAAAACAGGTGCTGATATTAGGTGGTGGATTTGGCGGTGTGAAGGCAGCGCTCGAACTGAGTGATTGCACGGCCTACGACGTTACCCTCATCTCTGATCGATCCAGTTTTCATTACCACCCAGCGCTGTATCGTGCGGCAACGGGTGGCAGCCGGGAATTATCAAGCATTGAGCTTGTGGAGCTGTTCGAGGGTAAGCCCATCACCCTAGTTCAAGATACGGCTGTGTCGCTCGATAAAGAAGCCAAGACAATCACAACAAAGAGTAAAAAAACATTCCATTTTGACTATTTGGTGGTTGCGCTTGGTATGGTTACGAACTACTTCGGTATCAAAGGTCTCAAGGAGTTCTCGTATGGCATTAAAAGCCTAGAAGAAGCACGTGAACTGCGCGACCATTTGCACAAACAACTGACCGATCAACGTCGACCAGACCTTAACTATGTGATTGTTGGAGGTGGCCCGACTGGCGTCGAACTGGCGGGTGAACTGCCACAGTACATCAACCATATTCTGAAACAGCATGGAATTTACGACCGCAAAGTGCGCGTTTCGCTGGTAGAGGGCGCACCGAGGCTTTTGCCACGAAGCCCAAAAATAGTTTCGAAGGCGGTGGCACATAGGTTGCGCCGGCTTGGGGTCTCGTTGCATCTAAACAAGCCAGTGCAGGCTGAAACAAGTGACATGCTTATGGTTGGTGGTAAGCCCATCAAAAGCCAGACGGTTGTCTGGACGGCAGGAGTAATGCAGAACCCTTTTGTTATGAATAGCGGCTTCAACATTACCCCAAGAGGAAAGGTAATGGTCGACTGGTCGCTCCAGGCATGGCCAGATATCTTTGTGATTGGCGATAACGCCGACACTCCCTATTCTGGAATGGCTCAGACGGCGCTGCGTGATGCACAATTTGTGGTTGATTATCTTGAGCGCACCGCTCATGGTCTGCCTGCTAAAGGCTATAGACCCAAAGCGCCCGTCTATGTCATTCCGGCAGGCCGAAATTGGGCTGCCGTACATTGGGGCAAGGTGTCAATCTTTGGCTACCCAGGCTGGGTATTGCGCCGAGCAGCAGACTTGCTAGCCTACCACGACATGCAACCATGGTGGAAGGCATCTCGCCGCTGGTTATCGTATGGCGAAGTAGATGAGTCTTGCCCTGAATGCCAAATGAAATAGCTTAGGTTCGTCTTGGTTCGATCCAAATAATTAGCAGCCAAGCTAGCACGTAGAACATAGCTGAGTAAAAGAAAGTTTCACCATACAGTTCGATCCTAAACCCTTCGCCGTAGTGGGCAGTAAAGTAGCGTACGAGGGCTAGCGAGTACGCAGCAGTACAGAGGGTTGCAACTGCGAGTATAGTACTGCGACTACGCAATAGAGCGGCACTAACGATTGGGACGGCAAACAGCATGACAGCCTTGCTAGCCATACCGCGCTGAGTGTAGACGTTCCAGCCTGCGAATACTATATCGGCAGCTAAGAGTGCGGCAAAGATGCCGTAATACCGCTTAGCCCCTAGCTGTGTTAAGCGTACTGCATACCAGAGGAAACAAGTGATCGTCAGCATTATGGCTGCTGCTGTCCAGCGCCTACCCACTGCGTATGCCGTGATAAGGTTCCACGAGTCGAATATCACAATCGCCATTGCGTAAATTGTTATGTATGCAAAGTGCACTCTAGTGAGCCGCAACGTTGTCTCGTGGAGCCACCCCGTCGATTTAGCCATGTCGTTTAAAAGCGGGTGACGTTGTCCGCGTGCGAATCTACTTTGCGCTCGACTGAAACGGACAAGCGGTATCGTATAATCGGTATTGACACAACTTTAAGGTGATGCCAGAACGTGTAGTCTGCTGCAGGGTCGGCTTCGAGTAGCGGTTGCTTGTGTCGACGGTAATCCCAGATCAGGTACATAGGCGTTGCTACAAGAAAGAGGCCGAGAGGGGTAGCCAGGGCTACAACAAGTCCGGTCTTTGCAAGTTGGCCGGCAGTGGTTACGGTAGTGCCACCTCCAGTTGAGGTGCTTAGCGAGTAGACGCCCTGATATGCGCCGACAGAATAGTAGCCAGTGCGGGCAACGCCTCGCGCATCAGTAGTGATACCAAGGACTTGACCACCTGCATTTGCGGCAGGTGAGTTGTCGTGAAGTGCAATTGTTGGGACTGGGCCACCGTTGTCTTTAATTTCGTGGTCCATAGTGTCGTACAAGTTTGGTATGTAAGTGTATCCAGTACAGGTCTGGTCGTCAGATACGTTGTGCCCAAGATCTACCGGTGTCGTGTCGAGAGAGCCCGTGAGCCCGAAGATAGTCAAATCTGCGTCGGCCAGACAATTTGTTGAGACACCATTCGTAAAGTTTTGTGCAATCAATCCATTTTCGGAACGAGACCCGTTGCGTGCAGCAGTAAACGCGATTGAGTTATTATCGAAGGTCAGATCTACTCGAATAACCCCAAAAGGTGAGAAGCCAACCAGAGCAGATGGCTGCGTGACAGTGTTGCCCACAACCGTGGCGTTGGTAATGCGGAGTAGGGCACTATCGTAGGCTAGAGATCCAAAGAATCCAGCCAGGCTGTTTCTGTTATCTGGTGCCGGGTTATCGACGGTATTGTAGGCCACAGTAACATTTGTAAAGTTTTGCTGATCAGTTAGGTTGCCGCCTATAAAGAACCCGGCAAAAACTGGCGGGAACGGGGCACCAGGAGTTATGGTTACAGGGTCGCTCACGGTGGCGCTGTTGTTAGCAATGGTTGTGGCGTCTACCAGAAGTGCAGTACCAATAGTAGTCATTGGTCCCATTTGCGAGTTTACGTAGAGCCCAGCTCCTGTGTTGGCTTGGTTCCCAAGTATTGAGGAGTTATGGATGGTGATGGAGTTGTTGCTTATTGGCCCGTTCTCCCCCGATCCGTCGCTATTCTCTTCCATGCCAATACCCAGACCGGCAATACCTATGACTGTTTGAACCGTGTTGTCTAGCACCTCGACGTCATTTATTTCGACAGAAGGAACGTCTGACGCAACATTGGCTCCAAGGACCACTCCAAGCCCAGCATTGCTTTCGTTCGAATCCGCGCTGTTGTTGCGAAAGATGCTATCCTCCACAACGGTATGAATAGCCTTTACTGCAGCTCCCTCAAAGCTCCCATCGACAATAATGTTAGAGAGGGTCGTTGTTTCGGCAAAATCAATGTCGATGGCAAGTTCCGACGCATTGTTGATGGTCAGGCCACTAATGCTCACATCGTGCCCATACTTTTCGCTAGACCCAAAGTTAAATTTGAATCCGTAATTTCCGTTGGCATTGATTATTGTATCTTCCCGGCCGGCACCTTGGATGACAAGGGACTTATTCATTTCCGGTAAGTCACTGCCGAGGGTAACTTGACCAGCTGGTATGTTGATAGTGTCAGTGGTGCCGTAAGCGCCGCTGGCGGTACAGCCATCGGAGCCATCAGCAGCGGCCTGCACCGCGCGAAGGCGGGCTCTTCGAGCGGGAGTGGCTACTGGTGATCCCGGTGCTGCCGGCGGCCGAGCGCCTGCGGGTGCGCTACTGGGACAAGGCCGGCACAGCCGGCGGCGAAGGCGCACGGACCGCC
>CAZTXC010000083.1:0-3735 GCA_964617855.1 uncultured Candidatus Saccharibacteria bacterium
AATAACGACCGAGCCATCAATAACGCTGTTGCTGATGGTTTCAGGTAGTCGTCGGTGGTTACGAGGGCTCAGTCCAGCTTCGACCTCGTCGATGAACACAACTCCAGGACCAGACATTGGCTTGGCACCGCGTTCCTTAGCTGCCAGATATCGCTCTTTAGTGTCACGCAGGTAACCCAATGCGTCACCACTCACTTGGCCGTGAGAGCCACCGTGTGTCATATCCATATCAATTTTGTTATGGCCTTCCAAGATAGATCCGTGCTGCATGCCACTAAGTACTGTGGCGTCAAAGTAGGTGTTAGTGCTACCGTGGGTTAGCTTGTCAACTTGAATATGTCGAGCTACCAGCATGGCCATCGGAGATGGTGGCGCTTCGCCCCCGCTACGACGTTCATACTTTGTAGGGTCGAGAGCATCATCGAGGTACTCCTCTTTCGTTTGGCCATTTCTGCCCATCCCCGCGGCAAACTCATCCTCCGCTTTTACTCGCATCTGAATTGCCCGTGCCAGCGTTGACTTACCACTCCCGTTGTCGCCAATGATTATGGTCACACCTGGCTCAAAAACAAGATTTTCAGGCAGACTAGCAATGGTATCAAGCACCTTCTGCAGTTCGGCGCGGCGCGTCTCGTAAGGATCCTGTTGGTCACCACGTCTACGTAACCAGTCTTCTTTTTTAGGCAAGATCTCTGGGTGACTTGTTAGTATGCCACGTATTGATTCACGATCTAATGAGATGCCGAGCTCAGCGCGCTCCACAAGTCGCTTTGCTTCGGCGTGCTGATCGTACTGTAAGCTAAAAGTATCAAGGGAGTCAGCCACCTTATGGGGTGGCTTTTCGATAACTGGGGCCGGGATGTCAGTGCCAAAGGCAGGGTCGGTATTATTGATCGGCCCCAGCGATCCGTATAGCGCAAAGGGATCGGCAGCAGTTACTTCGGCTGTGTCTACACCTTCCGCAGCAGAGATGGCAACAGCGATGGAGTCGAGCCCGCCAATTGCTACAGCACTAGGCTCAACAGCACCCTGTACCGTGGGGTCAACCTCGGCGAACGGGGGAGCTTGTGTGTGTTGGTCTGGCATATCGTTTTCGTACATTTTTGTTTATCAATAACTGATTAATATTAGCATAACCTTTACGCTTAGTCAATATTATGCATTCTAGTTGATACACACGTACTAAATTTTGTCAGGCAAACACGAATACCACGCTAATTAAAGTGGTCTTTGCAGCCGTCGTCAGATGACGAACGAAGGAAGAGGTTGTGAGGTAGTGAATCTGTCGAACTGAGATCAATGTCGGTAGATAGGCATGCTTTCAGCGAGTCACTCACAAACAATCTACTAACCTCGTTAGCTTCATCGCGAACATTAATATGTCCAGTCAGTATCCCGCGACACTTACCCCAACTTGCTTGGCACGTTTTTTATTCATACTATCAGTTGCCGACTGGCTGCCACCCCCCTGTAAAGTCACCGCAAACTTCCTCGCGGGATTTCCCATTGGGCACATAATCGCACATAGCATATCGACACTCACTCTTTGATGTTTGCTCGCATTCCTGCTGGCTCGTATATGAGGAATGATTGGTCGAGTCACTCGAGGTTTTACGGCTATTTATCAGCCAAATAACCCCCAAGCTACCAGCCGCAACAAGGCAGAGTATAATCGCCGCGAGGATAGCTTGTTTGGCCCTTACATGCATAAACAAATACTACCACGTTCAGCGCTTTGTCTTGGATTGAAGCTATTTACAATAGTCACTGGTGGTGCCTTCGCTGCCGCGAGGGGGAAGTGCAGCCACAGTAGTTTTTTCTTCACCCGTCAGCAAGTCGAACCAACATACCGAGAAGTACGATTGCTCCATGTCAGCTTTCCGCTTTGGCTCGTTAGCAAACTGGGGATCTTTTGACGCAGCATTCGGCTGACGTAGATCATATACCCCAAGGTCGAAAAACGCACCTTGCTGGCTTTCAAAGCCTGCTTCAACTGCAACTTTGTCGCCTTGTTTTACATATGCTTTATTGCTGAACTTCATCGTACGACTGTCACCTTCGGCGCCAGTAGGGAGGTCGACGGTGAGTTTCTCCAGCTCGGGGGAAAGCTTCTTAAGGTGATCAAACCGAATCATGATGCCGCAAGAATTCATAAAGTCTAGTAGGTACTGTATTTCGCCTTGCTCGGAATACTTGGCGCCACGATACAGGTAGCCGCCGTATGGCATAGTAATATCCACTTTATTGTCGACGGCGTCGTCAATGCCCATGCCCCCATGCGGCTTAAAGTCGCCTCCACGAACCTGCCCTGGGTACAGCACATCGGTTGCCTTTGTTACATCCATCGGTGCCTTGATGGTTAACGGCTCCTCACATTCGGGTGCTGGCTTGCCCTGGTTCATGGGCATCCATTTTTCGCCGTTAAATGACCACTCAATAAAGGAATCTTGTTTTTCGGCTGTGGTGCCCGTAACGCTAGCAGTATTAGCATCACGCGGGGCATCTTTATCCCGTTTGCTGACAATGCGATAGCCAACAAAGCCTAGAGCGCCGATTATCAGCACAATCAGCGCTACTTCAACGACCGAGAACCCTTTTTGATTCATCTTTTTCATTGAATAATCCACCCTGGTTATTTGAGTGGATTATATCATGGTTATGCTTGGTACACCCGGCAGGATGGCGCACAACTGCAGCCATGCTCGAAGCAAGCTTCTGCGCGTGGCTTTGTTGAGGACCCTACGACCTTGCGCCAGCCTTGCGCCAGCTAAAGCTGTCGCGGTCGTAGAACCAAAGTGCTTCCGAGTCACGAAAAAAGCCGAGCACAATGCTCGGCATCTTTCGTGGTACACCCGGCAGGATTTGAACCTACGACCTTTGGCTCCGCAAGCCAACGCTCTATCCAGCTGAGCTACGGGTGCGTATCGCGAACAGGGGAGAGTGTAGCACATCTCATCTGTTACGGCTAGAGCCAGGCGCAGTCCCAGCCGACTTTTTGGGAGGGTCATGCAGCCGGCTCCTAAAAAGTCGGCTGGGATGGTAGCGCCGTTTGTTTAGAACCTAAAGTATCGGGCAAGTTTGTCAATGGCATCGGCGTCTTTGTCTTCGTGGGGAAGGTACTGACCAAGCGCATCGGCGATCCCGTCAATTTGATCAGGCGAAAAGAATAGATCAATTGCCGGCAAAAAACGCTTGAGTGGGTTGAGCTGTAGGCTCATCACGCCACCGTCTTGGATGATTGAGAATGAACGAAAATCGGTGTACGGATATCTTTTTTGGGCAATAGTGATGCCGCCAGAGTCAATCTGATACTCGAGAGTGCGCGGAGGCCGTGCAGCATACACCCAAAAAGCTGCCGCCAAGACTACAATGCTGATCGGCCCAAACAAATCTTTCGTTGCTAGGTATAAGAGAACTGCTAAGAAGAATATGATCGCCCCAAAGATTGCATACCATCCAGCCTGTTTTTCGTGATGCACATACTCCGAGGCCGACCAACTGACCGCGCTTGGGTCATCAACAGGCGCCGGTTGGTTCGGCGCAGAACTTTGGCTCCCCTGAGGTGCATCTTCTTGCATGAGCTCATTGTACAACAGTGGCATAAGCTTAAACAATGTAAGTCGATCTAGCGCTCATGAGTGGAGGCTGGTATAATCACCCCTGTTGTTCAACGCGGAGGAGTACCCAAGTGGCTGAAGGGGACGGTTTGCTAAATCGTTAGGTCGGGGCAACCTG
>CAZTXC010000084.1:0-3656 GCA_964617855.1 uncultured Candidatus Saccharibacteria bacterium
TATATGGAGGCATTTAAGACTGGTTACAGTCAGCTAAACGACGAGCAACGCCAGGCGGTAGATTGCATCGATGGCCCGCTCGTTGTAGTTGCAGGGCCAGGGACAGGAAAGACGCAGCTACTTGCTCTCCGAGTTGCTAATATTCTACAAAAGACCGATACCGCAGCTGGCAGTATTTTGTGTTTGACCTTCACTGAATCAGCTCAACTTACTATGCAACAACGACTAACTGATTTTATTGGCGATGCTGCATATCAAGTAAACGTGCATACCTTTCATAGTTTTGCGAGCAACGTGCTTACGGACCATGCTGAATTGTTTGATAACTTTATTGCCACTACGGTCGCCGACGAATTGACCAGCTTTGAGATCTTGCGGCATATATTTGAAGAGCTTCCTCGCCAGCACCCTCTTAGTGCCTTTGACGGTGAATCTTACGTTCATTTAGCGTCTACGCAGCGGGTCATTTCAAACCTTAAGACTGCAGGTCTATTACCCGAGCAATTACGAGAGATCCTGCAACGCGACCAAGCATGGCTTCAAGCAGTGGCGCCACAACTACACGACCTCGAAGCCACCATTAAACCGCGACTACGCGCCGCCCACATACCGGCGTATGAATCATTTGCTGAGCAACTTAAAGATGGTACCGATAAAGCACTTCACGGATTTTCACCATTAAGCCTCATCGCGAAACAGGAGTTAGACACAGCCCTACAAGCCTGTCGAGACCAAAATAACAGTACCAAGCCGCTCACTGCTTGGCGTACCCGCTGGATTCAAACAACCGCCACCGGAGCGGTATTCAAAGATAGTATCCGCATCGAAAAACTTCTTTCTGTTGCAAGCATATACGAGGCATATCAAGCTGCATTGGGCAATAAGCACCTCCGTGACTTTGACGATTTAATTTTGCAGGTTATTGCCCGGATTGAGGATGATGCCGATTTGAAAGCTGACTTACAAGAACGGTACCAGTACATCCTGGTTGATGAGTACCAAGACACGAGTGGCGCCCAACAACAGCTTATTAATGTATTAGGCGATAACGACTTTAACGAAGGACAGCCGAACTTAATGGTTGTCGGCGACGACGACCAGGCAATTTATGGATTTCAAGGTGCGACGCCAGCGTACATTCGTCAGTTCGAGCAGCGCTGGCACAACGTAGAACACGTCACCCTAACAAGTAATTATCGCAGCACCCCAAACATTCTACGTTTCGCGGACAGTCTGATTGCCCAGGCCGACTATCGTACGCTACTAACAACTGCCAGAAAAACACTACAACCCCACAAGGAGGCTGGCGCTGCGGTTAAACTGCTCACGTACCAGCATAACGTCGACCAATACTGGGGCGTTGTGGACCTCATTAAGAAACATGTGTCGAGCGGGTGCCCGGCTAGTGATATCGCTGTTTTAGCCCCGCGCCATCGTCACCTGCAAGCTATTGTGCCATACCTACTATCTGCTGGTATTGCGATTGAGTACGAACGACGTGATGACGTGCTTCAACGACAACACATTAGGGAATTACTACACGTGGCGAGTACTGTACAAGCGCTGGCCGACAACGATTTGACACTGGCCAACAGCCAGTTACCCGAGTTGTTGAGTTTTGCGTTTTGGGGGCTGGACACGCAGTTTTTATGGAGAACTCAACTCGATATTCGTGAGGCTGGCACCGACTGGCTGAGCCATCTAACCCAGCATGATGGAGAATTGGCATCAATAGGAAACTTTCTACTCGAAGCAGCCAGATTGGCACGCACCGATCCGCTCGACAGTCTGCTAGACGCGCTGATTGGGAACACACCCGTACAAGGCTACACCAGCCCTTTTAAGAGCTACTACTTTTCGAATGAACAGCTAACCCAGAACCCGGCGACCTTCGTAACACTACTGTCTGGGTTAAATACACTCCGCGATCGTATTGCCAAGTGGGCAGGGGAGCGGCAACTCGTCCTCAGCGACCTTATTAGCTTCTGCAAACTCATTGCTCAGGCAAAGCAGACAGTTCAGGATACGCACCCAATTTCACTCAGTGGTGACAGTGTGCATGTTATGACGGCGCATCGAGCAAAGGGCCAAGAGTTCTCAGTGGTTATTTTGCTAGACTGCGACGAAACACATTGGGCTAAAGATAAGGGCAAATCATCTACCATTAGCCTGCCAGCAAACTTGCCCATCGAGCCTGAACCCGATGAGGCTGACGAAAAATTACGACGATTATACGTTGCAGTTACTAGAGCTGCCGATCAACTCATCATAACCCGAGCCGAAAAAACCAATGACGGAAAAACTCAGCTACCACTTCATTGGCTAAGCCACGCGGACGTAAGCCAACAGTTCGAAGATGAAACCATCACCAGCCCAGCATCGGCCTCACAACTCATTGAGGGATTGCAACTGGACTGGCATCAACAGCAAGCGGCTGCGCTGCGGGCAAGTCTCAGCCTGCGCCAAGTACTAGCCCCGAGGCTTAGCACATACCACCTTAGCCCTAGCCACCTCAATACATTTTTGAATGCCCAATACGGCGGGCCATCGGTTTGGCTAGTCAACCAACTACTCGGCTTTCCACAACCAGCCAGCCCAGACAGCGCCTACGGAACGGCAATTCACCGTGCTTTAGAGTTATTACACAAACGAGTAAACGATGGCGGAGAGATTGAAGTCAGGCACGTGCTAGCCGACTTTAAAATTGCTCTGGATAAACAACCGCTTCCGTCGGCAACATTAGCAAAGCTGGCTGAACGCGGTAAAACCGCACTTGAGGCCTACCTAGCGGCTAGGAAGGATAGTTTTATACCAGGGCAACTGGCGGAATTTGACGTCACTCCCAACCAAGTTGTGATAGGCAACGCACGCCTGCGAGGAAAAATTGACCTCATTACTGTCGACGCCAAGAAGAAAACACTTGTTGTTACCGACTACAAAACAGGACGAAGTTTTGCTGATTGGCATCCGAGCGACCCAAGCCATCGACACAAGCTTCGAGGCTATCGTCGCCAGTTAATCTTTTACAAGCTCTTACTTGAGCACAGCCGAGCCTATCAGGGCTATACCGTTACCACAGGACAGCTAGCTTTCGTCGAGCCCGATACCGAAGGAGCCATACACTGCATTCTAACTGATTTCCCAGACAACGAAGTTGAGGAAGTGAAGGCATTGATCTCTGCCGTCTGGGAGCGCATGATGACACTTGAATTGCCAGAACTTCACGCCACCACAGTAGCTGCCAGCAGGGCCTTAGAAGCAAGCCTACTGCAGACAGAATTACCCCTTAAATGATACAATTTACCGATGGCAATTTGGGACGACCTACCAGCTCCATTTTTTGTATTAGCACCTATGGAAGGTGTGACCGATCATGTCTTTCGACAGGTCGTGCACACAGCGGCCCCAGCCGACCTGTACATGACCGAATTTACCAATGCCAATAGCTTTGCCCACCCCGAAGGACGGGCCAGCACTGCCAGTAGACTATACGTAGCCCCCAATGAAGGCCCTGTCATCGCCCAAATTTGGGGCAATCGCCCCACAGATTTTGAGATCATGTCGCGCGAACTTGCAACCACAGGTCTCTACGCCGGTATCGATATTAACCTTGGCTGCCCAGTAAAGGACATCGTTAGGCAAGGAGCTTGTTCAGC
>CAZTXC010000085.1:0-3606 GCA_964617855.1 uncultured Candidatus Saccharibacteria bacterium
TGTAGATAGAATAATGATTGCCTTCGAGATGTCCACTGAAGGGGTTTCCAGGTTGGCCGACTGGGGTAAAGTTAGGCAATGTAGAGCAGTTAATATCGTTAACTAGTTCGTAGTACGAAGTAAGTGAAGCTTGCATCTCTTGTAGTTGATTACAGTCTGCAATTTGGAACGGATCATTGACTGTTCCCGTGCCACTACCCGAAAAAGCTAGAGATGGGATTAAGAATACGGTCAGGCTGGTGACGATAACTGCTGCCATGGCAGTACCAGCACCAATATAGTAGATTGGCTGCTGCCAGTAGTGGCGCAGTACTGGCACCGTGACGTGTTTGACGTGATGGGGCAGGCCGTACCGTACATTGGGTAATTCTGCTGCCAGGGGTCTTTTGTGTTGCCGGTAGTCCATCCACACATATAAGGCAAGAGATATGCCAAGGGTGGCAATGGCGAGGCCGAACATCCAAATGGGAGAAATCGAAAGGGTTGAACCAGAACCAACATAGAGGCTATCTGCAGCAACAGAGCGCCGGATAGCTTGAATGAATGGTTGGTAGGCACCGAGAAGTTTTGCTAATGCTACTTCGATAGCCAAAATTACTAAAGTTATGCTGCCGCGCTTGTGTGTTTTTATAAAGCGAAACAGTTTGCTGCCAGTTTTGTGCAACTTACGTCGTACAACAGCAAGCGCCCACCGTGCTCGACGGCTTGTTTGCTGTGGTTGACTACTGTTTGTATTTGGCATGTTTGGGTGCTACTCCAAGTAATGAGCAGTACGCTCAATATTCACAAGCAGTATAGCACTTTTCACCCTTTGACTACAGATTAAACTAGGCGCGGCGCCGTGGACGATTTTTTGCGGTGCCTGGTACGGTCGCAACTAAAAAACCCACTTCTGTGTGGGCTTGCTGGTTTTTGGTGCGGGTGGAGAGAATCGAACTCTCATCTCTAGCTTGGAAGGCTAGCATACGAGCCATTGTACGACACCCGCTTGCATGTAACTGCAGCGAGTCTAACAGATTGACTGGTCAGTTGCAAAGCGGCTCGGCCAGGCGTACTGTGTAGACACACTATGTATCTCGAAACCGCTGACTCAGTGGTGTTTACCGACTTGCATGCCCAAGTCGATGCATTAGAGCGGTTATATAGCTTCTACGGTGACAATGTTCGCTACTTGTCGGGCGGTGATGAAATTGATGGCCCAGATACACTTGCCACGCTCGATATGATGCGCGACATGGGTGTGCGGCGAGTAGACGGCAACCACACACTTGTAACAAAGGCTGTAGTTTACGAAAGAGATCCAGACGCTCGGGCAGGTTGGTGTGATGCTTGGCGACCGACTGACCCCGCCTATCGCCCAATTGAATACAAAACACTAGCGAGTTACGGTATTGATCCAGCTTTGCCGAATGATGAAGCCGCTGCAGCGCTTCGGCAGCGTTGGGAAGAAACTGGTCATGGCGACTTCTTGCGGGGCAACGCGCTGTATATCGAAACCGAAGAATTTATTGTCGTCCATGCTGGGCTGCTCAATTATGCATGGAGCGATCAGCGACGACATCTCGACCACATACGGCGTCAGCACATGCGTGGAGACTACTCTTCGACACCTGAACCGGAGCAGGTCTTCGATGTGTTTGACCGCACAGCCAAGAAGTACCGTTTGGCCACGCAGACAGAAGCATTCGCTGCAGCAACCGGTAAGATTGTTATAACGGGCCATGTGCATACTCACGAAGGTGCAGATAGCCGCACCACTGCCGATGGTAAGCGGGTGCGCTTAGCTAGTCGCTTGGCGCTAGGAGAACCATTATTCGTTTGGCAGAGCTGGGACCACCAAGTTATTGCGATCTAGTCGGCGACTCCTCAATTGCCGAGCTGATGTTATGCAAACAATTGCTGTAGCAAGGACATGCGGATGAACAGTCCATTCTGGGCTTGCTCAAAATAGACGGCTCGAGGGTCAGTATCGATGGCGACATCAATTTCGGTGACGCGGGGCAGGGGATTGAGAATGATCGCGTCTGGCTTAAGCAGGTGTAGGTTCTGTTTGGTGAGAGCAGGCGCCTGGCCGGTAAATGTGCCAGCATGTCGCTCCATTTGTAAACGATTGATGTACAGCACGTCCAGCTTATCGAGGCAGTTATCGAGTGTGAAGCTGATGTGGTAGGGGATCCCTCGGCTGGACAGGTAGTCCTTGTAGCTAGCGGGGAGCTGGCAGGCTTCAGGCGCGATTAGGTATAACTCGACATCATAAATGGCGAGCAGGTAGAGCACTGAATGCAAGGTGCGACTATTGAGCAGGTCACCAGCTAAACCTATCTTTAACCCATCAATTCCAGGTTTGTACTGCTGGATAGTGTAAAGGTCGAGCAGGGCTTGCGTAGGGTGTTCCCCTGCCCCGTCGCCTGCGTTAACAATCGGAACGCGCGATACCCTGGCTGCTCGCTCAGCCGCACCAGCATCTTTATGGCGCATGATGATGGCATCTGCGTAGCCGTTGATTATGCGAATGGTATCTTCGAGCGATTCCCCCTTAGAAGCAGAGGATGCCGATGCGGCATTTTCGGTAGAGAGGACGTTCCCGCCAAGGCGCAGTATGGCCGACTCAAAGGACAGTCGAGTGCGGGTGCTCGGCTCATAAAAAAGGGTCGCGATGGTGCGACCCTTTAGTGTTTGCGAATATCTACTCGGCGGCAGTTCTTGCAGCCGATGAGTAGCCTGGAACAGTGAATTGAGCTTTGGTTTATCTAAGAACTGCTTTATGGATACGATGTGTTCCAGCATAGGCTGCAGAGTATAATAGCACGCCTAACCTACGAAACAAGTGGGTTATATCACATCAATTTGGACTACATAGCGCCAGTCGGGTGAATCGGTGTGCGGTTCATAAACCGTAACTTGATCACCAAAACTTCTTTGCGCGGCAGCAATCATTCGAGGGTTGATGGTGCAGTAGGCAAGAGTGCTTGCACCGAGTTCATGCAAAAAACCTGTGCACATTGCTTCAAATTGACGTAGGTTACCCGTGGGCCTGACGGTACGGTCGGCAAATAGCTCGTGCAGCCAAACAACGCTGCCATCACCAAGGTTTTTTTGCAACCATTCGCCCATCTGTTCGTCACCGTCGTAAACAGTGTCCAGTAGCGTGCGGTGATCTTGATGATTCGCAAACCCCGCCATTGCTAACTTGCCGCCAACACGCTCCATATACCAAAGGGTTGGATACGTTTCGGCGTGCCTTTCAAATTTGGCAATTTGCTCATCAATGTCATAGGCCGGCTTGCTGGGCGAGAGGTCGCATGTCTCACAAACTGAGCCAACCGCCACACTCGATAGACCACCAGGACAACGTTGAGGCTGTTCCTTATCGGCACAAGTGCTTACCTCGTACCATGGCTCACCTTCGAATGCTTTTATGAACGTCTCAACTACATCTCGATAGGTATCCCCAAGTTCTTCGGCTGGCACAAACGTCCCGTTGGTTGTCGGGGCGTTCTCTGGGTATTTCATAGGTAAACAATACTGTGTAATAACTGTTTGTCAATGCGTGGTACCCCGGGAGGGATTCGAACCCCCGACCTAATGGTTAGAACCCACTTGCTC
>CAZTXC010000086.1:0-3553 GCA_964617855.1 uncultured Candidatus Saccharibacteria bacterium
ACACGTTCGACAATTTTGTTCGTGGCGCGCATTTGTTGATAGCGAGCAACTTTTGAGTAGAACAATCGAGCCGACATGGTGGCTTCAAGGAGCTTGGTGGTTTTGTTTAGTTCTTCTAAGCTATCGGCGCGAACGGCAATGTAAATAGACATCTGGAATAACTTTTCCTGGCCTCGCTGGATTTTATCTCGAAGTTCAATTGCCGATTCGAGTGGATCAGTAATCTCACTGCCAATTATTTTGCCGCTGTTCATCATGGCCCGCCGAGTTGATTCGAGCTCAGTAATTTTGCGGTGTAATTTTGGAAGTGCGTGTAGGGCATTCACTTCATGCAGGTGATAGCTAATGTCGGTATCGTGATTGAAGTTAATCAGACTATCCAGCCAGCCGGAACTAGCTACGAAGGGATAACCTGATATATAGAGGGTGCGTATATAGACTCCATCAATGCAAAGATAGTCGACTCCTTCTTCAAGGCCAGCATAACTAAGCGAATCGATGGCATCCTGCTCGCCGAATGTGAAACTTAGTTCTGAAGCTGCATTTTGCTTCTTCTTTTGTCGCTGCTTTATGGAACTAAACGGACTACTCATTACTCGTCTCCTTTCTCAATTAAAGCCGAATGAATCAATTGCAGTGTTTGTTCGGTGAGAGGCTGTATTTTCGCCTGGGCGGGGCTATAGAAACTGTAGAACAAATCAAGGATCTCGAGGCTGGAAAGCTGCTTAGTATGCATGCCGAGTCTGGTCATGCCTTTGGCGGCAATATCGAGCTTGAGGCCCAGCTGTTCTTTGATGAGATCAAAGTCTGCTTTGCTGCTTGCTGCATACGGAATGATCAGGTAAAAGTGTCTGGTGAGAATTTTGTTGGTGGTAATGAGTGATCGAATAAACTCATCGTAGTTTTTAAGCTGCTTTTTGTAGACTGCTTCGCGTTCTCCCTCAAGTCGTTCACCGAGCTCCTCGAGATACTTATCCATATCTATTTCACGGGTTCGGATGAGCACCTGCAGACTCGTGCCGACGGAATTTAGAAAACTTTCATACGTATCAATGATGGCATCCTGTTCTTCTTCGCTTTTAAGTTCAAAGTTGAGAGATGAGACGTGCAGGATTACTCGGTACTGATTGCCTGGTAAGATCAAAACATTATCTCGAACACCTTCAATCGCGATTTGTTCTCGGCTGTTGGCCTTAGTCTTTGATTTGGCTAAACCTAACACGCAGGGCCCCTTTCTTGGTCATTTCAAACCGTAAATTAGTATTCTGATTTTGGATAGTTTCAAGGACTCTTGCACTGTCCTGCAGTGCCAGTCGTTTGATGGTAATTGTTTTTGATTTAGCTCTAGGCTTCGCTTCGGCCTCAGGCTTAGGTTCGGCTTTATACATTTGACGATACAGTGTCGTGTTCTTGTTGAACAGGTAGTACTTGGGTCGAATGTTAAACCTCAGTATGGTAATCAGCCAAAGCAGAACTATCTTTCCCTTAATTCGTATGGCGAGAATTCCAAATATGAGCGCAACAACTGCCATGATGAGGTATTTCACAATGCTGCCTTTAGTAAGCGGTGGTACAAGCACAAAGATACCAGCAGCTATGAAGACCGGGATGACGAGCAGCGCAAGCTGAGCAAATCCAAGGTTGCCCATAATGCGATCTTCGACCGTAGTGACCTGGGCAGGAACAACTGTTGTTCTCATGGTTACTTCTCCTTATCTTTGTTATTTGATGCTCTTATAGTTTCGTTACGCGGCGTCGCTTTCGGTGCTTCGTAGGTTGTGCCAGTTGGTGCACGACTCGATTGTTTGGCAACCGAGTTGCGACTACTTGATGACGCAGTGGTTGATCGGATCGTTGTGGTATTCTTCGAAGCAGTTCTAGACGTGTTGATTGCACCCATGTGATTCGCACTTCGTTTAGTGACAGTACTACTTGCGCCTGAGGCTACTGCACGGCCGCGACCAGTTATGTAGCTAATGCCATTCATGAACTGTCCTCCGAGTTTGCGAGCATTCTTAGCACCCATGCTGACGTAGCTAAACTGCATCATGACGCCCTGTGTTTTGAGGAGCGTAATAACTGTTGCCAGACCAACCACCATCGACATCAGCACATTTGGTACTTGGTTATCGCCATCAGTTGCCGACATGCCAGTAAAGAGTGTGGCGGCAAGCATCAAAGTAATAACGTGCACGAACAGCACAAAAATAGTCGTGATATAGGTTTTTATGGCCGAAACAGAAAAGTCCCGGAATCCCGGGACTAACCATAATGCTACGACGAGCGGTGAAAGCACCGCTCCAAGGAAAAGGGTAACGATTCTCCCAACGTAGTAAATCAGTAGAATGACTGAAAAGATTAAAAACGCCAGCATCAGGAGCAGTGCAGCAGCTCCTTGGCCACCACTTTCATTAACTACTGCCGTGAGTGTATCCCATACTGAAGATGCACCAGATACCTGATTAATCGCTGTGATGAGTACATTGGAGAGCTCGATCAATGCATCAATCGCAAAGATGGAAGTGTTGATCAGAAGGAACACTAAGATGATTCGCGGCAACATATGTTTGAATTCGATTTCATCAAAGCCGAAACTGGCAGCACTCATGATATGGAAGCCAATCAGCCCAACGATCAGGATAAACAGCACATTGGTAATAGCGACAATCGCTAGCCATAAGTTAAACACCCCTGGGTTTTTGGCCATCAGGGGTGTTTCTTTTGTGAAGTAATCGAGTGCCGCGAGGAACGGCGCCCCAACAGCTTGAATGATATTATTCAAGAACCCCGTAATTGCTTTTATCAGAACCTCGACGAGGCCGCTACTCGGATCATCTGGCTCAATGGCCTGGAGTGTTGGTAGACTAGCCCCAGTCGTGTTAGATGGATTGCCATAGGCACTGGAGAGAATAGTCGTCAGTGTCGCGGCCCCGATAATGAGCACGAGTCCGATGAGGGTATTTTTCAGTATTCGTTTGGCGTGAGCTAGAGACTCAGGATTGCCGCGACTGGTGATGTAGAGATATCCCCCGTGGATAAGAAACAGGGCACAGGCAATGGATGCGAGTCCTGCCAGAACCTGCATGGTTGGCTGGATGAAATTTCGCATAACCGAAACAGCGCTTGAGGTGTCTGCCAGGAATGTCAGACTGCTCAGAGCTTCGATACCCATGGCGGTTTACCCTCCGAATGCATTCTTGGCGAGCGTCGTAACAATGTTACTTATCACGAAGGCGCCGATGGTAATTGCCAATCCTATCAGTGAGTAGGTTATTGTTCTCTTGCCGCGATCTAAGTGCTCGGGGTTGCCCGAGCTAGTGATATACGTAAAACCGCCAGCAACTAAAAAACCGGTCGCTACGAGACCGGCTAGTCCTGCAAAGACGGTGATAATGCTACGTATAAAGTTTTCGACGTTGCTTACCCCCGCGGTGGCTGCAAACGCCGGTTCCGCGAGGAGCAGCGGTAACCCCAGTGCTACAAAAAGAGCAATTAGTTTGATATCGGTGGAACTTCTAGTCATCTCAGACCCTCCGTTGATAAGTTGTAAGCT
>CAZTXC010000087.1:0-3456 GCA_964617855.1 uncultured Candidatus Saccharibacteria bacterium
TGTATTTGTCAATTTATTAATTTTCATCTCAAAGTGTTTGTCCAAATTCAACAGGCTGGAGTGTGACCGACATGTAAGTGTATATGAAAGATACCCGAGAAGTTTTGTTCAGTCTGTGGTGGCAAGGGCACCGAACGTAAGAACCAGCAAGTTAAACTCAAAATCCCAGCTGGTATCGATGACGGCGCGACCATTCGCCTCCACGAGCGTGGCGAGGCATCGGCTAATGGCGCTAAAGGCGACCTGTATGTGGTCGTTCACGTTAAGGCTCACAAAAAGTTTACTCGCGAAGGTAACCTCATCCTTTCTAGTGAAACAATCGGCCTTGTTGACGCTACGCTTGGTACCGAAATAGATGTAGAAACGGTAGATGGAACTGTGCGCATGAAAATCCCAGCTGGCACCCAAAGTGGTACCGACTTTAAGCTGTCGGGTCATGGCGTGCCCCACATGAAGGGCGAGAGTCGCGGAGCGCATATTGTTACTGTGCTAGTTGAGACACCGCGCAAAATTAGCAAACGCCAAAAAGAACTACTAGAGCAGTTTAAGGCTGACAGTGGCAAAAAAGGACTGTTCAGATAGTCCTCGTTGGTGTTTACGAAGCACCAAAAAAGTGAAATACTAACCTTATAACGCAGAAACAAACATGAATGAAACGCTAGACCCAGTCGAAGACGCAGCCGAGCTAACACCGCTCGATATTATTGCTGAAGATCGAGCTAAATTTGTTGCAACTGGTGACCCAACCAAAGCAGATGCGAGAGGCGCCGAATATGACGAAGCATTGCGGGCCGGCCGGGAAGCGTGGGGTGAGCGGCAGGATAGCACACGCGATTTAGCGAAGACCCAGGTTAATCTTGCGCAAATACCAGAAAAAGATGCGCAGGAGGTTTTTGAAAGAGTCGATGCAGCCGAACGCACTTTGATTGCCCCGAACTTGAAGGAGTCCGAATATCGAGAGGGTGGTGCTGATCATGACGATGAAGTCGTTGTCTTTGAGGGTGGCTCGCCCAGGCTCATAACGGCAGAGCATGCTACCGATGTAGTGCGCAAAGCTACCGGCAAGCTGGGTGGTGCTGATCACGGTACCGGTGGATTAGCTAAGGTGCTTCACGAAGATACGGACGCGACGGCCATTGTGCCAATTGGGCGCCAAACCGGTAACACGGCGGTTGACGTAGAGCATCCAGTTAAAGATGCCATGAAGCTATATTTGCCAACAACCGAGGGGTACTTATCGGTGCACGGCATGGCTCCGGGCAAAGCAGACGACGTCTTTGGGCGCACTGAAGTTCACGCGATATTAGGCCTTGGTTCAGAGCCGAATGATATGACTATCGAAGTTGCTCGGTTGTTACGTGAGTACGGTAAGGAGCTTGGTCTTAAAGTGCAGCTTAGTACCGAAGAAGAGTATCTATTTATTCAGGGAAATCCACCAATTGCCAAGCGAGACGACGAAGGCAATGTGGTGTGGAAGACGCTCGGCGGGCGAGGTGACACGCATGCAACAAATGTGGTGAACCGGACGAAAACGGCGGCCGGCGAACCCATCCCTGCCATGCAGATTGAGATGACGCGCATGCTTCGACTGCTGCCTGACCTAAAAGAAGAACGGACAACCCAGCATAAAGTCATGGGTGTGTACCTCGGGTACCTGCTCACCAAAAAGGCAGTTGAATTAATGGTGCCCCAAGGCTAGACTGGCCAGTATGAAAGAACCAAAACGCATCCTTGTTTTTGTGTCGATGTTTACTAAACAGGCCAGCGTTTTTAATGATAAAGACTATCAAGCCTTTTTTGATGGCGTCTTAGAAGATGACGACCACATAACTGTCGAGGTTGCTCTAATTACCAAAGCGGTCTTTGTGGTAAAGGATAACCAGGTAGAAGTAGTCAATGTCACCAACGGTCGTTCACTACGCGATTACGATTTAGTCATAATCCGCGGCAGCGTGGTGTTGATTGCCGATTTGGCAGCGAGCATCGACATGTATTGCGCCCATCACAGTATTCCTTGTTGGAACAACTACGATAAGTACCTTACTCGCTCCAAGCTGGCTCAGACGATTCGTTTTGCTTACCTTGGTGCGCCAGTCCCAGACACCGTGTTTTGCTACGACCAAGACGAGATGCGTGATCTTGCAGAGGAACATCTGGGCTTCCCGCTCATTGCCAAAGATTGGTTTGGAACTAAGGGCAACGACAACTATTTAATTAAGAGTGCCGAAGAATTCGTCGATGTGACGCGTGACGTAGCGCAACGAAATATCCAGCTCATTGCACAGCAGTATGTAGAAAACGATGGCGATGTGCGGGTGCTTATTATTAACAAGCAATACTTGCTCATAGGACGTTCAGCCGTTGATGGTAGCCACCTTAACAACACGTCGCAGGGCGCAGAAGCTACTTTGCTTACAGCCGATGACGTTGGTGAGCAGGTGTTAACCTGGTCGCAACAAATTGCCGATGCCTTTGATTGCACGCTGGCTGGCGTTGATGTGCTATTTGATCGTCAACACAAACCATACTTTTTAGAAGTAAACACCCAACCGCAAATTGTAACTGGCGCCTACATTGACGAAAAAAAGGACCTGCTACGTGAGGCTATTGTCCAGGCTTTGGACGGCCAGCAAAAATAGTACGTTGCGGTGCTCTGCACCAGCCAGATCATTCTTGTCGGGCTTGTTGTGGTCAACCAGATAGCCCAGATTGTCGTCAAAGAGTTGTATGGCCTGCGAAATTATACCTGCCTGTATTGGGCTGGAGTACTCAACAAGGTTACAGGCAACTAAAAACTCAAGCTTGGCATCGAGGGTAATCTGATCATCGCTGACCATGGCTTCACAAACACCCAGCAACTTATGGTAGGTCGGCTTGTTATCAGGCGGCACAGGCTGAGAATAAAAAACACTATCGCCAATAATCGCATGAGTGACGAGGTACACCGATAGAACGGGATTGTTCTGGGGCGTGTGAGAACCGGCTAACTTCTCGACGGTTGTTAGCAAAGCTGGGTCGTCGGTAGGCAGTAAGAAGCGATCGAGTAGGTATAACCAGTTGATGGCGTAGCTGGACAAGCTTTGCATAGCAGGCCCATCGGCCAGTAGATCACCAGCCCGTTGCTTAATAACCTGCTCGCCGCCCAGAGCTTCGATGTATGCCGCTCGTTCATCCACATTAAACTGCACGTTGGCGTGCATTACCCTAAATGCCGCTGCTTCAGCTCCATACAGCCAAGGGAAGCGAGAAAAGTACTGCTTGCGCAGGGAGAAGTAGTTGACCTTTTCGGGGCTTGGCTGCTTGGCGAGAAGTGTTTTAATACCTGGCTCGTGCTCCATAAACTGCGTTCGCAAGTCCTGGATGGCGGTTTTAGCGGCTACGTCACCAAAAAGTGCCAGCCTGGATGCCCAGTGAAATTGTTTCTCAAACGGTAGTTCACCCCAGCGACCCCAGTAG
>CAZTXC010000088.1:0-3170 GCA_964617855.1 uncultured Candidatus Saccharibacteria bacterium
GGATTTTTGGTTATTTTCCGTACCTTAGCCCGTCTGGCTCGACGCATCCTATATGTTTTTGGAGTCGGTGTCAGCAATGTACTAATCGTTGGCGACACCCTCAAATCTGCCGAGATCGCCAAAGCCGTAGCCAACACCAGAACAACTGGTCAGCATGTACTGGGTGTTGTTGGTAAAAATGTTAAAGGCTTTAAGTACTACACCAACTTCTCCGTTGCTTTAGAGAAAATTAGCCAACCCATCCATAGCATCATCCAGACGGAGCTTTACCAAGACCAAGAAAAGAACGACGCCGTGCTACGATTTGCACAAGTTAATCATGCCGCCTACCGTTTTGTTCCAGGAAACAGCAGCCTATTTGTAGGCAACATGGAAGTAGAGCTGTTTGGGGGCGGCATCCCGATGATTGCCGTTCATCAAACCGCTCTGGTTGGCTGGGGGCGAATTGTAAAACGCTTGTTTGACATCTTTGCCGCAACACTTCTGATTGTCATTACCAGCCCAATTATGCTGCTGACAGCAATTGCCATTAAGATCACCGATCCTCGCGGTCCAATCCTGATGCGTGGCGTCCAACAAAAAAGACTAACTCGCTTTAACAAGATCTTCGACGTCTACAAATTCCGTTCTCACTATGCCAAGTACGACGGCAAGAAAGACGAGGAAGTCTTTGCCATGATCGGCAAGCCGGAGCTTATAAACGAATACCGCAAAAACGGCGACAAATTAGAACACGATTTTCGCGTAACTCCTGTGGGCAGAGTCACTCGGCGAACGCACATTGACGAACTCCCGCAACTCTTCAATATTCTTAAAGGAGAGATCAGCCTGGTCGGTCCACGCGCACTAATTCCCAACGAGCTGAACCAATACGAGAAAAAACACACCATACTTAGTGTTAAATCCGGTTTAACCGGCTTAGCCCAGGTATCGGGTATGCGCGAGATCAGCTTTGAAGAACGTCGGCAGCTCGATACTTACTATGTTCAAAACTGGAGCTTTTGGTTAGATGTAACTATTCTGCTCAAGACCATAAAGGCAGTACTTCGTGGCTAACAAACCAACCGCGCCGAAAGTTGCTATTGTACATGACTGGTTGGTAGGTGGTGGCGCCGAACGAGTTATTGAGCAACTGCACAAACAGTATCCCGACGCTCCTATATTTACGTCGTATTGCACCCCGGAATGGCGAACAAAGTTAGATGGCAAAGTAGTGACCGGCTATTTGCAACGTTGGCCGTTTAGTGCCCTCCGCCGCTTTGCAGTTGTGGCTAGTATGTTTAGGATTCAGTGGTTCAGAAGCCTGGATCTGTCTGGCTACGACGTGATTATTAGCAGCAAAGGTAACGGCGAAGCCAACGATATTCGGGTTCCTGAAGGCACAACCCACATCTGTTACTGCCATGCTCCAACGCATTACTACTGGCGTAGTTACCAAAAGTATTTAAAGAACCCGGGCTTTGGCCCGCTAAATTTTGCCGCTAAATTTGCCCTACGCTTTTTGGTCGGTCCGTTCCGCCGGCGTGATTACAAGGCTGCACAAAATGTTGACTACTTTATCGCCAACTCATCATTTATCGCTAGCGAGATCAAACAGTATTACGGCCGCAATGCGGTAGTCATCAACCCGCCGCTCGATACCAAACGATTTGTACACAACTATGACGCTAAGCGCTCGGGCTTTGTAACCGTCAGTCGCCAAGTGTTGTACAAGCATAACGACATACTTATAGAGGCCTGCAATCAGCTTAAACTACCGCTCAAGGTAATTGGCCGCGGGCCCGAACACGACCGCCTAGTAGCCCTCGCTGGGCCAACCATCCAATTTCTAGAAGATGTTTCCGACAGTCAGATAACCGAACACTTGGCTGGAGCGGAAGCATTTTTGTCGGCGTCTTTTGAAGATTTTGGCATTGCACCACTCGAAGGCATGGCCGCCGGCACACCTGTTATTGCCTACGGGAAGGGTGGCGTACTAGATTATGTAGTGCCGGGCAAGACTGGCATATTCTTTACAGAGCAAACCGTAGAAAGCCTGGTAGATGCTCTAGAAAAGTTTGATGCTAGCAAGTTTAATAACAAAGAAATCGCCAAGTTTGCCGATAAGTTCTCGGAAGAAAACTTCCGCAAAGCGGTTAACTCTTTTGTAACCGAAAGCCAGAACCCCTCTTAGTCTTTGGGGTGGCGAATCTCTTTGATGCTTTCGTACATCTTTTCCTGATTGTTGAGCAAACGCACTTGCATATCTGCCAGTAGCCCAACCACCCACAAAATTAACCCAAGAGTAGTCAAGTAAATGCCGACAAAGCCAAGGAACTTGTAAGGTGACAGCCCGCCAGTGGCGATCCAATGAATGCCCAGCAAGATAAAGCTGATAATACCCAGCGCAAACGGAATCGCACCGAGCCAGCCAAAGAAGCGTAACGGCGCAAAGTCGCGGTAAGCACGCAGAATGTTAACCGCGCTGGTGGCTACATAACTAGGAATACTCGTGACCACCCGCGACTTACGACCAGGGAAATAGGTAACGTGCACGGGCACCGCTTGAATGCGCATACGCTTCATGGCCAACACCTGGACCGTTTCTTGCGTATAGGTGTGCACGCCATTCATGTTTAGCGCAATGAGCGCCTTACGACTGTAGGCACGAAAACCACAAGTTACATCGGGGAAGGCTTGGCCACTGAGTTTGCCGGTTACCCATGCCCCAAGCTTGTTGCCGTAATACTTGCCACCAGGCATATTTTTCGGACGGCGAATCTGGCCAGTTTGTGGGTCGGTAAAACGATCGGCAGCCACAAAATCAGCCTCGTCATCTACAATGGGCTGCGTAAACTGAGGAATGTCTGCAGGGTTAAACTGCATATCGCCGTCGATGTTAACCAAAATGTCTGCACCACGACTCAAAGCCAGGTCGATCACTTCACGGAAGCGAAACGCCAACTTCTTTTGCATGCCATCGTGCCGTACATGTGCGCCATGAGCCTTAGCCACTGCTGGCGTATTGTCGGTGCTACCATCGCTTATAACCCATTTTTCGATGGTCTTTATGCCGGGAATACTACTTGGAATAGCATCCAGTACTTGCCCAATGGTTTTTTCTTCGTCTTTACATATTGATACGACTACTAATTTCATATGCCCATTGTAGCAGCTTGAGGTAGCGACAG
>CAZTXC010000089.1:0-2899 GCA_964617855.1 uncultured Candidatus Saccharibacteria bacterium
CTCTTCAAGCTATCGTCGAGGCACCACTTATCGAGGAAGTACTATTTCGCGCCATACCTAGCGCGGCCTTTAACTCGTTCTCCTCGAAGAGTAAAACAACCAGCGCAGCCATACCACTCGCCGTGGCAACATCAGGCATTTTTGGCTATCTTCATTCTGGCCATGGCACCGAACATCGTACCCTGCCACTATCGCAGACTGTTTTGGGATTCACATTTTGGCGACAACTACGCAACAATGGCCTACTCCACCCTGTGGTATCACATACGGTGAATAACGCTTTGGCAATAGGAGTAGCCCTACCTGTCTATGCCAAAGCCCAAGCAAATGTTATAGCCGACTGGGAGCATAACGGAGGAGAGAGCGATTTCACCCTAGTGAGTGAAGGCGCATGGAAGTCGCGACGAATTCCACCTGAGGGCTGGATGCCAAAACTGGATAAATGGGGGCGACTGGTTACACAGTAGACCGCGAAACTAGGCTATTTATTTAGGCGCTTGCGCTTATTTGGATCAAGCTCGCGTTTTCGTAATCGCAGGGACTTGGGGGTGACTTCGAGCAACTCATCGTTCTCTATAAAATCGAGGCATTCTTCGAGGCTAAAAATAGTTGGTGGAGTTAGCTGCACAACGCCATCGCTCGAAGAGCTGCGCATGTTGGTGAGGTGTTTGGCTTTGCAAACGTTCATTTCCATGTCGTCCTGCCGCTTATTTAAGCCAACAATTTGGCCGGCGTACACCTTTGCAGCCGGGCCAACGAATACCTCGCCTCGGTCTTCAACCATCTGCAAGGCGTACGGTGTGGTAGTGCCTGTCTCGAATGCAATAATAACTCCGTTGCGTAGCTGTTGCAGCGGTGGACCAATTGGCTCGTATTTAATCATCAAGGAGTTCATGATCGCCGTACCTTTTGTGTTTGTCATGAGAATGTTGCGCAAGCCAATTAGAGTTCGGGTTGGGAGTTCATAGATGAGTTTTGTGACACCTTTAGGGCTAGCGAACTGCTCTTTGAGAGTAGCCTTACGGGCACCAACTTCCATTTGCACGGCACCAACGTGTTCAGCAGGCACTTCAATTATCAGTTCCTCGATCGGCTCGACTGTTTTACCGTCTTCCTCTTTGGTGACTACTTGCGGTCGTCCAACTTCAAACTCGTAACCTTCACGGCGCATAGATTCGATTAGCACGCTTAGGTGAAGCTCCCCGCGACCACTCACCAAAAACCCGATGCCTTCTTCTTCGACACGAAGACCAACATTTGTTTCGAGCTCACGCTGTAAACGTTCACCAATTTGACGGCTGGTAGTAAACTCACCTTCAGTGCCCTTAAAGGGAGAGGTGTTCGGCCCCAGGTAGATCTTTAGTGTAGGAGCCTCGACCTCAAGAACTGGCAAAGCCTCTGGATTTTCTGCATCAGCTAGTGTTTCACCAATCTGGGCGTCACCAATACCCGTCAACTGCACAATGTCCCCTGCTACGCCGCCGGGCACTTCGAACCGGCTGACGCCGTGGCTCATAAAGACGTTGTCGACGCGAGTCTTTACCTGACTGCCATCTTTTTTGCAGAGCGTAACGGCATCACCAGGCTTGACCTGTCCTCGCACGATACGGCCAACTGCGTACTTCCCCTTAAAGTTATCCCAAGATAATGAGGTGACAAGCATCTGGAAAGGCTTATCTGCCTCAACCTTCGGGGCGGGGATGTCGTTGATAATAGCTTCAAAGACAACGGACAAGTCAGCCGCTTCTTCGGGATCTGCCGGGACCTTCGCCCAAGCTTTGCCAGCACGCCCGATGGCGTAGTAGATGGGATAGTGAAGCTGGTCTTCATGGACAGCTAATTCTAGGAATAGGTCAGCGATTTCATCTTCGACTTCTTGAACACGACTGCCCTGTTTATCTATTTTGTTGATAATTACAATGGGTTTCAACTCGTTTGCAAGGGCTTTGGTCAACACGAACTTGGTTTGTGGCATTGGCCCCTCTTGGGCGTCGACTATCAATATACAGCCATCGGCCATATTAAGTGTTCGCTCCACCTCGCCAGAAAAGTCTGCATGGCCGGGAGTATCGACGATGTTAATGCGGTAGTCACCATGCTGAACTGCCGTTACTTTAGCCGTGATCGTGATGCCGCGCTCACGTTCTTGATCACCGCTGTCCATGATAAGATCTTGGGTCATTTCTGCTTGATTACCCCTGAACGTCTGGGACTGTTTTAAAAGACCATCAACAAGCGTGGTTTTACCGTGGTCAACATGCGCGATAATAGCGACGTTGCGGATCTTGGTTGGGTCTTGCGTTGTGGCCATACTAATAAAAACGCGCCTCTGTGATTTAGGCGCTGTACCTCTTAACTTGACTATAGCATAAGCTGATCTGTTATGCAATTAGTTGTAAGGAGAAAAGATAGATTCTGTGAGTCTAGGGCTGGTGACCCAAGTTGGCCACCAGCCCGTTACTTACCTACCGATACCGAATACTCCGAACAAGTATTCAATCCCGACACCCGTACCGAGAAGGACGCCGAAGACTGCTAGTCCGACTTTGCGTCCGAAACGATTATAGATGTAGTGCGTGAATGACCCGTAGGCTTCGTAACTTGGGTCGTAAAACCTGCGGAGCCAACTGGTTACGATATTGAGGGGGCAACCCAAGCATGCAACCTGCAGGATGATGGTCACACCTGCAATTGTCACCCACAGTTCTCGGGGGAGCCAAAGATCCCCGAGCGCCAGCACACCTATAGCGGCGGGGATATGTATAAAATCGAGGAAGACCCCGACATTCCAAGCAAACTTTCTCACTACCTCTCGCTTCTGCCGAGATCACTGGTGAATCTATCTTTTCAAAGGACTTTGGAATATCATTCAACAAAGCAACATCATCTTTGCAAAATT
>CAZTXC010000090.1:0-2603 GCA_964617855.1 uncultured Candidatus Saccharibacteria bacterium
GGCCCATAACATTACCCTGCCCCAGGATGTCATGGAATACTTGGCCACCCAGGTGCAGACTAATATTCGTGAACTGGAAGGTGCTCTTAACCAGCTTTTGGCATTCTGTGAAATGCGTGGCGTTGAACCAGACTTGGATATGGCTACATCTTTATTGAGCAGTGTTCGTAGTCGGCCTCGCCACATAACCCCAAAGCAAATCATTGAACGTACCGCTAAACACTTTCAAATTGAATTAGGGGATATAACCGGCCCCAAGCGTGATAAAGACATTGTTGTGCCTCGCCAAATAGCCATGTATTTATTGCGTAGTGAGCTCCACTTAAGTTTTCCGAAGGTTGCCCATGAGTTGGGCCGCAAAGACCACACCACCGCTATACACTCAATCGAAAAAATTGAGCGAGCAATGCGCTTAGACCAAATTACCCGCGAACATGTTAACCAAATAAAGGATCGACTGTATGCGTAAAACTTGTGTACAACCTGGTGTAAACAGTGTGCAACGTTTGTGGAGTAGTCGTGTTTTTACCCACAGCCCTGTATACATTTTTGATTTAGTTGCTGGTTATACGAACGTTATCCACCCGACCGTACGAGTACTGAACAACCGAGTCCACAGGACAAAACGCGGATTAGCCGTAGTCTTTTCACGGCTATACACAGTATCCACAGGGCCTACTGCTACTACTAATTTAATAAGTAGAGGAATGATATGAAGCTAGTTGTTACCCAGGAAAACTTAAGCAAAGCTTTGTCGCTGACGAGTCGTGTAGCTGGTGGTAGTCGATCCTCCCTACCCGTACTCCAAAACATTTTGGTGTCAGCAGAAAAGAATAGTCTGCGGCTAGCAGCAACAAACCTAGAGATTGCCATACGTTTGACGGTTGGTGCCAAAGTAGAAACCGAGGGTTCTATCACTATCCCGGCACGCCTCACTCAAGACTTTATTGCCTCCCTACCCAGCGGTACCATTAGCCTGTCTCTTGCCGGCACGCGATTGTCGGTAGAAACCGAGAATTACAGCTCAATAATAAACGGTATGCCAGCCGATGAGTTCCCGGCAATACCGGAGGTTTCATCCGATCAACAGATTACCTTGGACGCTGGCATGCTCAAACAAGCGCTCCAGCAGGTTATTGTGGCCGCCTCGCATGACGAAACGCGCCCAGTTTTGACAGGGCTGTGGCTCCATTCAAACGACGGAAAACTTCATATAGTCTCAACCGATAGTTACCGACTGGCTGAGCGTACACTTGGGCCAGCAACTCAAGACGTGAGCCTGCTCGTTCCTGTTACCGCGATGCAAGATGTTTTGCGTATGCTCGGCGAGAGTGATGAAGAAGTTGTGGTGGCTTTTGATGAGCAACAGGTTGCCTTTCGTTCTGGTGGAATTGAGCTAAACAGTCGCCTGATTGACGGCAGCTACCCCGATTACAGACAGCTAATACCTAAATCAACCAGTACTCACGCCACGGTTAGTAGACAGGATCTCATTAACATTACTAAAGTTTCTAGCCTGTTTGCCAGAGAATCAGCCGGAAGTGTCACGCTCCAACTAAATGAGGCAGACCAGACAATTTCAATCCGCTCCGTGGCTAGCCAGGTTGGCGAGAACAGCGCTCAGGCGGCCGCTAAGGTGGTTGGAGACATCGAGGTGTCCCTGAACTCACGTTATCTCCTAGACGCCCTTAACGCGATCGATGAGCCCGAAGTGACGTTTGCTTGTGACGGCAAGACGAGCCCTTGTATTTTGCGACCAGCTGGCAAAGATGCCACTGAATACACACACATCATCATGCCACTACGTAGTTAGATTAATTGCCTCTCGGTCCTGGGTGACGGCATGGCAGGGCCCCGTCAGGGACGGGGATGGGGCCATGTCGGCAGGACTCAGGACCCTAGAACCAGTGATATCATAAGACAATGGTTATTAAGTCACTGCAACTGACTGGGTTTAGGTCGTACGTAGATGATGACTTTGAGTTGAGCCCAAACGTAACGATCGTCGTCGGGCCCAACGCCAGCGGTAAAACCAACCTTCTCGAAGCGGTGCTGGTGGCTTGCGTGGGCCGGTCGTATCGCGCAGATCCGATAGAGCTGATTAACACGAATGCTACTCTCGCGCGCATTCAAGTGGCCACCGACACGCAAGATAGAACAGTGTTAATTGAGCGACAAGACGACCGGGCAGTCAGAAAGCTCGTAGTCAATGAAGCAGTTAAAACTCGTTGGCTGCATGAAGATAATCTTCCAGTAGTGCTGTTTGAGCCAGAGGACATGCTCATGATTGGTGGTTCGCCAAGTTTGCGGCGAGACTATCTGGATGATCTACTTGAGGCGACACTAAGCGGATACGGCACTTTGCGCAAACGCTATCAGCGCTGCGTATCACAACGCAACCGACTCCTAAAACTCGGCAGGCCATCCGATGACCAGTTGTTTGTCTGGGATATGCAATTGTCACAGTATGCCAGCGAAATTGCTACCCACCGCACACGACTTGTCGCCAGCCTCAACGAGGTGTTGTCTGACACCTATAGCAAGATTGCCGGCCAATCTGCAACGTTGTTAGTTACCTATGATCAGCCATTCGATATTGCTAC
>CAZTXC010000090.1:2613-2875 GCA_964617855.1 uncultured Candidatus Saccharibacteria bacterium
TTGCTACCTACCAGACAAGCCTCCTGGGTGCGCTGCATAAAAGGCATGCCCAGGATATTGAACGTGGCTTTACATCAGTGGGCCCACATCGGGACGATCTGCAAATTACCCTCAACAGTCAACCAGCTCGGACTACCGCCTCAAGGGGTGAGGCTCGGAGCATTGTTTTGTCTCTCAAACTTGCAGAGGTTGCCAGCAAACAACAAGCCTTCCAAACCAAACCCCTGCTGCTTATGGACGATGTTTTTAGTGAGCTTGATAA
>CAZTXC010000091.1:0-2827 GCA_964617855.1 uncultured Candidatus Saccharibacteria bacterium
GTGGGGAGTAGGGCGTGAAAACATTTGAAACAAAAACGTGAAAATTGCAAACATTGTGGAAAAGTATATATAACAACAAGCAGCCAGGAGCTTGTCAAATATGGCCTGGTAGGCCTGTGGTGGTGCAGCGGCATAATCATCAGGATGCTACTGTGACGCTGGAGTATCCAGGGCATGTTATGGGTCTGGGTGCGCACGTGCAATCTAATGATGAAAAATAGTTTTTACGCTCACTGCGCATATTGCTAGTGTTTATCCCCCACCGAGATGGTATGCCAGGTCATCTTTGCGTGCTATACCTCGTGTCGTAAAAGATATATTGTGCGACGTAACATCTTGGTGACTGTTTGAATGTATATAGACTCGCCATTTTCTATATTTGTACCTTTCACTCGGTTTTGCTCTCCTGCCCCGCGTCGATAGCCAAAGTTGCCTATCGAATCTTCAAGACGTCTTTGTCTTGCAGCTCACCGGCTGCGGCTGCTGGCTGTTCTGACCTCTGTTTTACCTCTGATGAATCAGGGGTGGATCTTTTACCTCGACGTGTTTTTTTCTTTCTGGGGTGAGACCCCTGTTCAGCATCTGTGTTCTTGTTCGTATTTTGTACAGGTCTGTTCTGCTGTGGGTTGTTATTGCTGGCAGGTTGCGGGTTGGCGGGTCGTGTTTGGGGTTGGTGCTGCTGCGGCTGCCCCCCGCCCCTTGGCTGTTGGTTGTGTTGCTGTGGGGCTTGCTGGGGTTGCTTAGCAGCGCTGGTTTCACGAATAAGTTCTTCTACCTCGGCTCGGCTACGTGCATAGCGCTGGCGACTAAGTTCAATAATCGCAGGACTGTTATCTTCTTGGGGTGGAGGGATGTTCAATGTGGTGCCAGAAAATGCGGGCGTCTTTTCGCCCTTGATAGTCGCGCTGGCAATAAAATGGCGGTTATGGAGCTGTATAAGGTCCTGCGCCTCAAACTGAGGTTCAAACCACTTGGTCAGCGTGGAGGCGTCATCGGCACCAACCCTAAAGCTAACAATACACCCTACGTTACCAAATACCGCGTCACGAACCACGGGGTCCATCTGCGAGGTGTACTGGTTTGCGACAGTTAGATTAAGGGCATATTTACGAGCTTCACTTAGGATGACCGAGAACGAGTCGGTGGCGAAGTTTTGGAACTCGTCAACGTATAAGTAGAACGGACGTCGTTCGTTTAGGTCGACGTTGGCACGGCTCATGGCTGCCAGCTGTATTTTGGTGACCATCAATGCTCCAAGAATCGCGGCGTTATCTTCACCAACCAGACCCCGAGACAAGTTGACAAGGAGTATCTTACCGCCGTCCATGATCTGCCGTAAATTAATGGTGCTTTTTGGCTGGCCGACAATATTTCGGATCATTGGATTGGCCGTAAAGGCGCCCACTTTGTTTAGGACGGGGGCCACTGCTTCAGACGCGAATTTGTCATTCCAGCTAGCAAACTCTACGGTCCAGAAGTTTCGCACCACTGGATCATCGATATAGCTAATAACATCGTCGCGGAACCGTTTTTCGGTGAGCATACGAGTGATATCGAGCATGGTGGCGTCCGGGTAATCGAGCAGAGCCAAGATAGTGTAACGCAGGATGTACTCTAGGCGTGGACCCCAAGATTCGAACATCCGCTTGAGGACGCCCACTAGCTCGCTCGAGACATGGTTCTTTAGGCTTTGGTCCCCAACTTCAAGAGGGTTAAACCCAACTGGGAACTCAGTGTCTGCCGGGTTAAAGTAGACTACGTCGTCTATCCTGCTAGCCGGAATGTATTTCATGCTGTTTTGGGCGTAGTCGCCGTGTGGGTCAATGATAGCGAAGCCTTCATTATGATAGATATCCGATAAGGTGAGCAGCTCCAAGAGCCCAGACTTACCTACCCCAGTCTGACCGATGATATACATGTGGCGTGAGCGGTCGCTGCGGTTAATGCCAAACTGCAGATTGCTACCACGGAAATTCGTCATACCATAAATACTAATGTCTTTGTCGTCAGTGTTAGCCTTGGTGGGCAGATTGCTAGGCGGTTCGGCGGTCTTACTTGTTGCCCACACAATATGAGGCGTCTCCACGGTGGTATGAGGCAAATGGTAGAGGCTGGCGATTTCTTCAATGTTGAGAATAAACCCTTGGGTTGTGAAGCTTCGTGAGCGGAAGTGCTCAAGTGCCTCGCTCCCGAAGGTGGTTGAGGTTTGGGTGAAACCATTCAGGTTAGTGGTGTTGAACTGCTTAAAGGTTCCAACCATGGCTTGGAGTCGTAACTTTGCTGTGTATTCGTCGGCACCAATATAGGCAAGCCGAACTTTAACCTGGTAGCCCAGCTTAGTGCTCTTTTCTTCGATGGCGCTGATTCGGGCCTTATCTCGTTCGCTAAGTTCTGGGGCGGCTTTGGTACCACCTCCTGCAGTTGCCTCTGGTGCCCTGAATGGGGCGGACAAAACTTGCCCTGCGTATGAGCCTACCCCACCCCCGCCAAATCCAAGGAGGCCACCCTTGCCGTTCTTGATTTTCGCCACGACCTTGGCGCCACGTCGGTGCCAATTATCGTCAATTGGTCGAGCTAGTACCTGAATCCACATTTGCTCATCACTGGTCTCTAGCTTGGCGAGAGTGGCTGTGATTGCAGCCAACGGGTCCACTTCGAAGCTAACAAACGTCTTGATGGGCAGTGTTTCGTTATCGGTGAGGACCATTTCGGTGGTTGCTACTACCGGCAAGCCGAGGGCCTTGTCGGTGTAGTCCTCTGAAACTTCATGAATTTGTACCGTTGGATACTGAGCATACACCTGGCCCTCGAGGAAGTTTTGTAGGTG
>CAZTXC010000092.1:0-2722 GCA_964617855.1 uncultured Candidatus Saccharibacteria bacterium
CTACCAGGCAATTCAGTCATACCGCTTGTGCTTTTAATTTTATTATTGCATAATATTGCTTCTGTATATATACTCAGATAAACATAACTAACACCACGGAGGGACGGGTGGAATGGCGAATAGCGAAAGAAAAATATTATTTTTTGAAATTAACACCGTTGACGGAGATATTGAAGATCAAGAACGCACTTTTGAGCAGACATGCAAGGAAGTGATGAAGCTTACAGTCTCGTTACGTAGGCACCGTATAGCGCAAGCAGGTCCTGACGAGTTTTTGCGGCTAAGTTCATTTAAAAAACGCGACGATGGTAATTATGAGGGTGTATTCACTAAGTATCGTTCTGGTAACATTGTAGCGGGCACTGTCGACTCTGACACTCTGGAGGATAAAGAACTTGAAAACGGTCTTCGTCCGACGGAGATTGCCCATTTTGTATACGTGCCGAAATATCACATTCTGTGCATCGAGTATAACCATAGCGGCCCGAAACACTTGCAGTTCATCAACTATATCAATGTTATGCAGCTTAAGCGTAGTGGTCTAGCATACATCAACTATATGCCGGTAGTTTTGCACCACCCCGATATCCTTGAAGAGCTAAAGAAGGGCGAGTACATAAAAACACTTGAGTTAGTAATCCCTCGCCAAGAGCTACCTTCCAACAATAAAGTGGGCGATATCATTAAAGCGTTGCTCGCGGCGTCTAAAATTGGACGGCCGGGGCGTGTCGGGTTGTTGCTATATGGCCCAACTAAACGTGGCGATAAAAGCCCACTTATGACGCCACGCGACTTAGTGAGTAAACTTGAAGGCGACGACATTGATCTAGGTGCCTTTGGGGTAGCGAAGGCTGAAGTCATGATGGAATATGGGATGGATACGATTAATCTATTGCAAAACAAGATTGACTCAACAATCAAGCTTCCCAGTAAAGTGGTTGCCGATTCAAAGGAAATATTTAGCGCGATCATGACTGTGTATAATGCGAATCAAGATATTTTGAAGCGTGCCGTGAGCGCCGACTACGACGAAGATGAGTAGGGTTTTCTATTATCTCAAGTATCCCCTTACGGTCTTACTAATTGGTGGTGTGATTGCAGTCGGGCTATACCACTACGGTCCAGATGAGCTAAACCCAGTACCTGATTTAATCCGTGCGGTCACGATCGTTCCTACGGTAGCAGGATTAGGTGTGGGCGCCGTATTTAAGCGTCGCGACCAGTTGCGCGTTAAGTGGCTCGCCGGTAAACGTGCAGTAACAAGACAGCTTGTAGTGCTTGTTTCGTCAATGATCTTTGGTGCAATTCTAATGTCTGTGCTGGCAAATTTAGTATTTACAAACAGCAGAGTATTTTCCGTAATAGATTGGGGATATACGCTGGGGGTGTTGGCCTTTTCAATTTTTCTGACAATCTTGTATATGCGAGTGCTAATGGTAAATACGAAAGACGACTGGAGTTAAGGTTCACACTGAATATGCTATAATTTATACAAAAGAAGCGAGGGGAAATGTCGGAAGACCAGAAAAAACAGCTACAAACATCTTTGTGGAATATTGCCAACGAATTACGCGGGAAGATGGATGCGGATGAATTTCGTGATTACATCCTTGGCTTTATTTTTTACAAATACCTTTCCGAAAAGCTAGAATTATATGCCGACACTGAGCTTCTCGAAGGCGAGGGCATCAAGTATAAGGATGTTGCCGACACTGATTTTGAGATTATCGACGAAGTAAAGAACGCTGCGCTTGATCACCTCGGCTATTTCCTGCTGCCGAGTGAACTCTTTAGCAAAATGGCAGCTCGGACCGAGCTCGACGACTATATCGAAGACCTGCAGCGCATCCTCGCCAACATCGAGCGCAGCACCATGGGCACCGACAGCGAGGAAGATTTCGACAAACTATTCTCGGAGCTAGACCTCAACGCCACCAAACTCGGCAAGACGGTCAACGCACGCGGCGAGCTCATCGCCAAAGTCCTGAAACACCTCGACAAGATCGATTTTCGGCTTGCTGATGCCGAGGTCGATATACTCGGCGACGCCTACGAATACCTGATCGGCCAATTCGCCAGCGGCGCGGGCAAAAAAGCCGGCGAATTCTACACTCCGCAAGAAGTCAGCCAAATCCTTGCTCGTATAGTGACACATGGCAAAAAACGCCTCAAGAGTGTTTATGACCCAGCGTGCGGCTCAGGGTCGTTGCTGCTTCGTATCGGGCGCTACGCCGAAGTTGATCGATATTTTGGCCAAGAGATGAACAACACCACCTACAACCTCGCGCGCATGAACATGATTTTGCACGACGTGCATTTCGACCGGTTCGACATCAAACAAGAAGACACACTGGAGCATCCGCAACATCTGGAATACAAGTTCGAAGCCGTCATCGCCAATCCTCCGTTTAGCGCCAAATGGGCAGGCGACAGCAATCCACTCCATGCCCAGGACGAACGTTTCAGCCCGTGGGGCAAGGTCGCACCGAGCAGCAAGGCCGACTACGCGTTCATCACGCACATGGTACACCAGCTCGACGACAACGGTACCATGGCGGTCGTCATGCCGCACGGCGTGCTGTTTCGCGGCGTAGCCGAGGGTGTGATTCGCCAGGCGCTCATCGAGCGCAATTATCTCGACGCTGTCATCGGCTTGCCGGCAAATCTGTTTTACGGCACTAGCATCCCAGCTTGTATACTGGTGTTCAAAAAGTGCAAGACG
>CAZTXC010000093.1:0-2582 GCA_964617855.1 uncultured Candidatus Saccharibacteria bacterium
TGGTGGTATTCACCAATGGGGTGGCAGATAAGGCAAACTATCGAAAGTTTAAGTCTCGTATTGCAGGCAATGACGATTTTACCCATATGCGAGAAGTAATGCGGCGGCGCTTTTCGGATCAAAATCAAAAAAAATGGGGAATACCTGATCTGCTACTAATTGATGGCGGTAAGGGCCAACTTGCTGCTTGTCTTGAGGTTCTTCGTGATCTTGGGGTTGTAGTGCCGGCGATAGGGATTGCTAAAAAAGAAGAACAAATTGTCGTTCGCAATGACTGGCCGCACACCAAATTGCAGCCCAACTTAGTCGCAAAGTTGAGTGGTTTTGTGTACGAAAGTGATGACTTTAGCCTGGTGGATCTGCCAAATACAAGCAATGTTGTTAAGTTGCTCCAACGTATTCGTGATGAATCGCATCGTTTTGCAGTGAGTTATCACTCCGTGCTGAAAGTTAAACGAAACACGAGCAGCTTGCTCGACGACGTTCCTGGTATCGGGCCAGCTACACGTAAGAAACTACTCAAAACATTCGGCAGTCTTAGGGGTGTATCGCAGGCTAGAAAAGCTGAAATAGAGGCCATTATTGGTGTGCAGAAGGCGGCTATCTTGCGGCAGTATCTACGCGCAGAGAAAAAACAGCGGCTCGATTAATCGCTGGCACGCCACTGAATGTGGGCTGGCTGATGCTTTTTACTTCTAACTTCTGGCGACCGACAGATTCGTACCTCAACCTTGCCTTGAGGTGTTTCGGCCCGCATAAGCAAACTGCCCGAGCAGAACGTCACTAATTCGCGTAAATCAGTGACAGCGGCCCTATGGTCGGCTTCTGCGGCCTCCCAGTTGTCGCCAAGTTCTTTGCCGGCTTGCTCCATGTCGGTGTTGATGTCTATCTCGGCTGCAACTTCATCACCAAGACTGCCTCTGATTGTTGTCATGATACCGAGAGCAGCATCGCCACGGCTGTCAAAAAACATCTCCGCCATTTTGGTCGAGACCTGTACCATTTGTTTGGCGCGTCCCACAACAGCCTCCATATGACATACTTCGGGGCAGTCTTGGCACTTTTCGGGGATTTGCACGCCTTCAATGAATCGCGTCATGTTATAAAAATAAACGATATTGTAATACTGTCAAATTGTTAAGAAGTATGAGAGGAGTGAGGGGTGTGAGATGGCGGCGTTGTATTTGGTGCTGTGGCGCGTGCCTGATCGATGATTCCAGGTGGTCCTGGCGACACCGATCAGGTGAACGACCTGCCTAGCAGGTGAAGAGTTCTTTGGGGGACATGTAGTCCTCGGAGGACCCTTCGGGCCGGACCTTGACGTCGCCGTCGTCCACGATGTACTCCACCTGCATGGTGTAGCTGCAGGTGGTCGGGTAGTCGGGGTAGGCCTGCGCGTTGGCGTGCTTGCCGAGTGCCGTGACGGCTGCGATGATGACCACGCCAATCAGCGCGACCAACAGCGCGTACTCGACGAGGCTGGCACCTCGCTGATCGCGGTTGTGGAACCGGTTCATCTATCTCTCCCTGTTCATGGAGCCCTTAGCTCCTCTCAAATGTTGAAGGTCTGTTGCCAAGTAAATACTTGACGACCAATTAGTATTATAGCATAAGAAGTATTAATTGTCCAGAGTGGTACCTCTGGTATACTAATCACATGGACGCACAGACGATACGCAATAAATATCTCCAATTTTTTCAAGATAGGCAGCATCAGGTAGTTCCTCGGGCCCTGCTGGTGCCGCAGAACGATCCAACAACACTGTTTACCGGCTCTGGTATGCAGCCACTTATTCCGTATTTATTAGGCGAGGAGCATCCTAGTGGCACTCGTTTAGTAGATAGCCAGACCTGTCTTCGCTCTATGGACATTGACGACGTAGGCGACGACCGTCATACAACCTTCTTCGATATGCTTGGTAACTGGAGTTTGGGTGACTACTTCAAAAAAGAGCAAATCCCTTGGTTTTTCGAATTTCTAACAGATGTAGTGGGTCTTGATCCAACCAAGCTCTACGTAACCTGCTTTATTGGCGACGAAAAGAACGGTATCCCCAAGGACGAAGAAGCCGCCATTATTTGGCAGCAACTTTTCGAAAGCAAAGGGATTGAAGCCAAAATTGCCGAAATTGGCACACAGGCAGACGGCGACAAGCGCGGCATCAAACCAGGTGAGCGAATCTTTTACTACGATGATGGTGAAAACTGGTGGTCTCGAGGCGATGGCATAGAAGGCACGCCAATTGGCGACCCGTGCGGCCCTGACTCCGAAGTCTTTTATGATTTTGGTGAAGCTAATCATAAGCCTGGTTTTGGCGAGCCACACCCAGCTAGTGACTCTGGTCGATTTATCGAGATTGGCAACCAAGTATTCATGCAGTACAAGCGCACCGAAAACGGTTTTGAGAAATTAGCTAAGCCTAATGTCGACTTTGGCGGCGGCTTGGAGCGAATCGCGCAGGCTGCTATTGATTCACCAGATATGTTCAGGATCAGCCTGCTATGGCCGATTATTGAGCACCTGCAGCAGCTAAGCGGCAAGCAATACGACGCTCACCGCGTTAGCATGCAAGTTATTGCCG